>JAMDCE010000487.1:0-35977 GCA_023489135.1 Chloroflexota bacterium | reverse complement strand
GTTAGTACTTTCACGGTTCCAGCCGCTCGTGCCCCATTTTTTTGCCCGTTTTCCTGTTGCGATGAGGCTTTCCTGTGCCATATAATATATGTGCGCACGTAATGTAACTACTAGTTCCGTTAGATTCATTGATAAACCATCGCCAACGCGGTGGCACAATCGGCATCGCTGAGAGGAAACGTGAAAGTACTAACAGATGTAGGACTGCAACAGGAGTCAGGGATGGACAACAAGCACATACTCATCGCTGATGACGATCCTTCCATTAGGTCGCTCCTGAAAGCCTTCCTCGAAAACGAGGGCTTCTCTGTTTCAGAGGCTAAGAACGGTGCCGAGGTAATGGGTCACTTGGGCAACGGCAAGCCAGACCTCTTGATGATGGACGTCAGAATGCCCGAGATGAGTGGCATCGACGTCCTGCAGAAGATGAACGAGCAACACGTCGAGGTACCGGTTCTCTTAATGACCGCCTACGGGACCTCCAGTATGGCTATCAAGGCCATACAGCTCGGAGCTCACGACTACATAACCAAGCCTTTTGCGCTTGATGACGTGCTCCTGACCATCAACCGCTTCTTCGAGTACCAGTCGCTGACGAACGAGGTGAAGACTCTTCGTACTAAGCTGGGGGAGTACGACCCCTCCGATCGCATAGTGGGTCGCTCGGTAGTCATGCTTGACGTCTACAAGACTATCGGTAAAGTGGCCAAGACCGACGCGACGGTGCTGATTACGGGGGAGACAGGAACCGGCAAGGAACTGGTGGCCGAGGTTCTCCACCAGAACTCCTTGGTACGGCAAGGCCCGTTGATCAAAGTGGCTTGTGCCTCTCTGCCGGAAACCCTGCTCGAGAGCGAGCTTTTCGGTCACGAGAAAGGATCGTTTACCAGCGCCTATGCTTTGAGAAAAGGGCGCTTTGAGCTGGCGCACAAGGGCAGTATTTTTCTCGACGAGATCGGCGAAATGACTCTAGGCACTCAGAAGAAGTTGCTCCGAGTGCTCCAGGAGAGGGAATTCGAGCGAGTGGGAGGATCTGTCCCCATTAAGGTGGATGTGCGCGTGATCGCGGCCACCAACAAGAGGCTGTCGGACGAGGTAGCTAAGGGGAACTTCCGCGATGATCTGTTCTACCGCGTGAACGTCATCGCGATCAACATGCCGCCTTTGCGCGATCGCAAGGAGGATATTCCCCTCCTGGTCGAGCATTTCCTGAACAAGCATCGCTTCAGTCCCAATAGCCCTCCCACCAGGATATCGGAGGACGCGCTAGAGAGCCTTGTGCGCCACGATTGGCCGGGCAACGTTCGCGAGCTGGAGAATACCGTAGAGAGAGCGGTGGTGCTGTCACAAGGCGGCGTCATTACCGCCCAGCACCTGGTGCTGGTGCCGCTGGCCGAGCGAAAGTTCCTGGACCTGGAGCAGAAGGTGCAGAAGCGGGTGCCTATGAAGGAGATCATCGCCGACGTCGAAAAGCAGCTTATCCTGGAAGCTCTGGAGCAATCCCAGGGAAATCGGAGCCAGGCAGCAAAAGTGCTGGGCATCTATCGCAGACTGCTGTACGCCAAGATGAAGGAATACAACATTCCCACTTAATCCAGGATCAAGAGCAAATAGCGTAGGGGCGTTCAATTGAACGCCCCTACGCTTGTGTTGTGCCAGAAGCAGTGCTATCGAGCAATCAGTCCGGTTGAGACTGAAAGAGAATCCCGCTCTCGTAACGATGAATGAAGCGCCGACGAATCTCTTGAGTCGGCAGCTGCCCGCGCAGCGCCTCGTGCTCTTCCCGGAAACGCTTGGTGTACTCTTTGACGGCTTCGCGTAGAATCTCCTGAGTAATCTCCAGCGTCTTCGAGCTCGCGGCGGAGTTGTGCAGGAAGTCGTGCAGCTGGAGCATCTCGAACTGCTCGCGATCGCCCTGCTGAAGATCGTTCAGTTTCCCCACCGTGAGCGCCTTGAACACCGCCAGGAAGGTGTCTCTTCCGATCATGAGGTAGAGCTGGATGGGCCCGGCGATGAAGACTTCCACGGTGAGATCGAGTAAGTCTTGAATCTGCCCAAGGAACCTTCCGAGATCCTGGTTGGACTCCCACGTCTTCACGGAGGAGTACAGACGCGGAAGATCGGTGTGATCGCTATGGTATTCCTGGGCAATGCCGTATCCCCTGGTGAGGTTCTGAAGATACCGATCCGTCTCCTGAAGGGTCTTGTGCGCCGTGTGAAACTGGTCGAGACATCTGATCGAGTAGGCGCTCAACTTCTCGCGCAGGGTTTCCAATCCCAGCATCGGCAATACGAAGCGGAACAGGTACGAGTCGGGGAGTTTTCGCGCCGTTTTGCGCAACCCCGTGAGGTATATCTCCCAGTTGCTCCGCTCGCTTGTTCGCTCGAAGAGAACACCCATCTGGTCGGCCATCAAGTCCAGGGTATGCAGATTGCTCTTTACCAGGCCGCAGATACGCGAGTAGTCGCGATATTCCTCGGCGTTGCGAGTCTCGTCGTATTTTTTTAAGAGGAGGTTGTCGACGACCGAGTCGACGGCGGCGTGAAATCTCCTGATTTCACGCCGCTTTACCTCGCGGTAAGATTGCTCATTCAAATCGGTCACCCCTTTTCACAAGCTTCCCGTTCTGCGCGGAGAAGCCGGCGTGATCGCGGGTTCCGAGGACCAGGTCCATTTCCTCCTTGAGGGACATCGAGACCGTTACCAGGCACACTTTCGCTTGTGAGGTGTTTTTTCCTATGACGTCCCCGAATTCGGGGATGTAGACGCTCTCGGCAGTGCGTATGCCTTGAAGCACCTGCTCGTGCTGGCGGTCGTACTCTTCCACGAGTTGGGCCCAGGAACGATCCGGGGCGCTGCCTCCGACCAGGGTTGCGTTCTCCAGGTAGAGCAACGGGCCGCCTCCCTCGACGGGCACCCACTGATCGTTCTTGCCGCAGTAGCCGGTGAAGGTGTGATGCATGGTGACAGGGTTGCCGACTGCCTTGACGCTGTCCACGAACTTAGCTACATTGCCGGTAATGCGCACGTCTTTGATGGGCTTGTCGGTGACGATCCCGTTCTCGATCAAGTAGCAGAGGTTGCCGTTGATCATGAATTCACCGCCGTCGGGGTTAACCCAGCCCCCCTGGCAGCTCTTTACGTACACCCCGCGCTTGTTCTTGGGAATCAAGGCCGCCATCTCCGACAGGCTGGCAGGGCCTTTCTCGTCCGGAAGAATGAAGGTATTGGTCATTCTGACTTGAGGTGGCATATCGTACTTTTCACGACGCACGTTGCCGGTCAGGCCATGGTCCTTCATACCGACGACGATATCTTCTTTCAACCCGTCTATGATTTCGTTGAAGGTGTAGCGGTCATTCAGCACGCGGATTTGTATGCCGCGATCCACCAAGCGTGTTTCCTTAGCCTCGCATCCTTGTTCGTCCAGGGGGATCGCTCCAAAGCAATGGTTGATCTCGCGATCTCCCAGCTTGATCGAGTGCGCTCCCGAATCAAGTATGCCGAAGGCCGGATGATCGCTGACCTGAGCGCCGATGCGGCTCTTCAGCGTCAGGGTAGCGGTCTTGCTGCGTCGGTTTTCGCAAATGATGTCCGCTTCGCTGGTGTGACCGAAGACCTCGTGAGCCAACACCCCGGCCACCTGAGGAGCGAGTATGACCGGACACTCATTGCCCAGAATCGAGGAGCCTTGAGCTCGATCCAGGTCGATGGCTTCTCTGGCAACCCTCCTGGCCAGGTCTTTCACTATTTCGAGATAATCTCGCTCCGCCTGGTCAGGCTTCTCGTAGCGGCGCAGCACATCCAGGCTTCCCCCCGAGCCGCGTATAGCGCCGAAAGCTTCGGACCCGTTGTGGGTTCTAACGTTAATAGTTATTCCGACCCGGGGAACAATCTGATCGACTTTCATCCCATCCGTGTCGGCGTATTCGTTGTGATCGCTGAATTTGACGAAGAGCACCTCGACCCGGTCCAGCTTCGCCCCCAGCGCCTGGCGGATGACCTGGCGAGCGCCGGCCACCAGACCCACAATAGGATCGAGGGCGAGCTTCGGCTCCCGGTCGAGGTTGATGGATTTCTCCTCGCCCTCGACGTGAACGATAGGGAACCACTCATAGTTCTCTTCGTCTATCTTGCGTTGAATTCGTTCCCCTGCTCGCTGAGCTTCGTTGATGGCGCTCTTCACGAGCTCGTGGCCCTGGCTGGTGACTTCGAACTCCTTGACTATCGTCTCTCGTTCGGCCAGGTTGGACGACTCGAAATCGGCGTCCTTGGTGGCAACCTCGGATTGCAGGCCGATGAAAAAACGCTGGATGCGGGGGTTGCCCTGGTTATCTGTCTCCTCGCCCGATACTATCACCTGAGGGATACCTCGTTCGTCTGCTTTACAAATTATTCCGGAGCGAGATCCCATGAATAGAGATACGAATTCGATTTCCCGGCCGGGCGCTTTTTCCTGGTAGCTACCCTTGGCACGGTTGACTATTTGTGCAAAATCAGTTGTTAACTGATGATACTCATCCCTCACGTGGTCTTCTGACACCTTCTTCAGCCTCCTCCTGCTAATCCTAACCACCCTCCTCGTCTTTCCGCCGGCGCGATTTAGCCGACTTGCTAGAGCGGCGCGGCGCGGGGGTTTTTATCTGCTTCTCCTCGTCTTCGCGGGAGCGCTCGCCGGTCAGGTACGCCATGTCGTCTTGCGATTCCAGACTCGGACGCTCTCCCTCTTTCGGTTCCTTCTTTTTCGCCATTCCATCCCCTCCTAGGGTACTGAGAGAGTACCACGCTGCCGACGCGCGTGACACCACGCCGTGTCGATCATTCGTATTAGCAAGTATCGTCGAGTGCCCCGGACGAACTCGACCTTCAGCAGGGCCCTCGACCAGCGCCGCCCGCCGGGTCTCGCGGTCCGGCAGGTCCGGAATCGAGACGACGGACCACGTGCTCTCGGAGGTGCACAGCAAGTGTGTACCAAATGATTGCATGTAGCCCCGTTGGCGAGCTGGAACTAGCCTTTGCCACGAAGCGATGTCGTTCGCTAACTGTAGCTATGGCAGCGATTACGCGCCGCGACAAAGAGGAGCACGCAGGTCGGAGATTGGAGCAATGCTACTGAGGAAGCTACGATGTTACTCCCAGTTCACCGGGGCAAACAGCCGCCCTACCACCCAAGTCATCAGGCAGCAGCGGTTCTCTTTTCGGATCGGAGTTTCGGCTCCGAGGGTAAAAAAGCTCCCGCTGACATTTGCCATTCAACTCCTGACAAAACTATATTGATTTATGTATATCATGGTCAATAGCCCTAAAGTACTATTGACTATTCTGTAATCAAGCCCCCGGCCGATACTGGCCAGCCGCGCCAGCCAGGCGGGGCGCCAGTAAACCCATCGTCTATTGACAACGCGAGATCGCGTACTATAATCATGAACTACGAACATATGTTCTAAATGGCGCTCGCCATCACGAAGCCCTGCCCCCCAAATCGCGGGGTGCGGAAAATGGGGCCGGCTGTGTTCAGTTCAGGAGGAGGTTGAGGAGATCCACATAACGATTCCTGCGATACGACGAGATTTGTGAAGTTAGTTTGTGGTTTGAAGCGAGAATACGAGTTTGTTTAGGGAGGAATGTTGTGATGAAGAAGGAATTTGTTGTGGAGAGGCAAGGTCGATTATTTGTTCTGTACGCCGGTTTGTTGGACGAGGCGCACGCTCAGGGGCTGAAGTCCATCAGTACCACTCTTATTCAGAGCCCCAACGAATCCAACAATTACGTAGCCATTTGTCAGGCGGTGGTTGAGACGGAAAAAGGCCGTTTCTCCGGAATCGGAGACGCCTCTCCTACCAACGTTGCCGGCGCCATGGCCAACTGCACGATTCGCATGGCTGAGACAAGGGCCAAGGCCAGGGCACTGCGCGACGCGGTCAACGTCGGGGTGGCAGCGCTGGAAGAGCTGGCAGAAGAGGACTACGGAGAACCCCAGTCGCTCGGTGCCTCTTCAGAGAGGCTGGCCGACTCACCCAGGAGCAACGGACATCAGAGCAACGGGCAGCATTACGATCGGCCGGCGGTTTACAACGCATCGGCCGGGCCGTCCCAATCGGCCATGGCCACCGCGGCCCAGGTCAGGGCCATCTACCTCATCGCCAGGGACCAGCACTCGCTCGGCGAGAGCCAGATCGAGGAAAGGTCCGTGGCGACGTACGGTTGCACTCCGGCGGAGCTGACCAAGAAGCAGGCCTCGGAATTCATTTCCGCCCTGAGAAGCGCGCCGAAGAGATAGGGGTCAGCGGCATCAACGGATAAGAAGCGGATAAACGGATGGGGTGCCGGACCTTCATCCGCACCCCCGCTATCTCGTCGTGGAGACGACGTGGACCGATCGGTGGTCTCGTTGGCGGTCGTGCAGCACCCTTTCAAAGAGGTCAAGGGTATCCCTGGCCATTCTGCGGGCATTGAAACGCTCCTTCACAGCGCGCCGGCCGTCACGACCCATAGCTATGCCCACTTCCGGGTGCTCGACAAGGTAACGTATTCGATCGGCCATTTGTCCGGTGTCGTGGGTACGATAAATGAGGCCACAGTTGTAGTCGTTCCACCGCAGGATTTCCTCTGCCGCTCCGGTATGCGGAGCGATAACTGGAATTCCCGCGCCCATAGCTTCGCACAATACTAATCCAAAGGGCTCCGACTTGATGAATGTAGCTAACATTGCATCGCTGGTCTTGAGCAGCGCCACTTTGTCTACCTTGTCGGCTACGAAGCCGATGAAATCCACGCGGTCGTGCAGATCCATCATATTGATCTTCGATTGCAGCGTGGGATAATAGTGGTCGTTCATGGGCCAATCCCCCACCACACGAAGCCGAACCGGGACTCCCTCGTTCAGGAGTATTCGTATGGCGTGCAGCGCCAGGTCGATGCCCTTTTCAACGTCCATTCGACCGAGCGTCGTGACGATGAAATCGTCGCTATCCTCGACGAAGCCGCGCGTCCGCCTCCTGGCCTCTTCAATGTCGATGGAATACGCTTCGTCGTCTACGATGCCATAATGGATCACGTGGGTCTTGGGTAGCATGAAGGGCAGGTCACGCGCGACGTTCTCGCGCACGTTGGATTGGGACCCCGAGATAACCGCGTGAATGCGATCGGAATTGGCCCGGATAATGGGCACGAGGTCGACCCCGTAGCGCAGACAAATCTCGTATCCCTGGGCGGCGCTAACCAGGGGGATTCCGAGGTCCTCCAGCATGCCGAAATAACCCGACATCGACAGCTCGCAAGCGTAATCGATGTCGGGCGCGAATTCCCGGCGCAATCGGTTGACCTTCTCCACGTCTCGGCGATGAGGGCGGTATATCAGGTTTTTCAGTACCCTGGAGGGATCGGCGGAGATTCTAAAGCTTCGGCGGCTGGGCAGCTTGAGCTTGTGCGGATCGGCCTTGGCGACCTGGTGGCGGCCGTACCAGCTCAGAAGCCAGCGCATAAAGAGAGGCTTATCACGCAGCACGTAGTCGGCAATGTTGAACCCGTCAAAAATATAGTTTAGCTCCTCCGGGTCCACCTCGTCGTTGTGGGGTGGCGCTAGGCCCACCAAAGGCAGAACCTCGCAGCCCAGTTCGCGTAGATACTTGACCAAAGCTACCGATTGCTGGACCAGGCCGCCATAGCCCAGTTGACCTGTGATCCCGAAGAAGATTCTCAAAATGCGTCGCCTCCTAAGCGCGACGGCCGAGCTGTTCCTCCCAGCGCGCCGTCCGTCCCCGTAAGCCGGAGTTGGCGGTGCGAACAGCTGGTTTGCACACCCTCATACCGGTGCCGTGGGATTGGGAATCGTAAACGACCACCGGCCAATGGCCCGCGAGTCAGGTCGTAAATCCGTCCAGAAATATATCACTTGTTGGCGAAAGTAGCAAGGAAAAGAGCTAACCCGAGCTGGCACAGATTGTGCCACGTGCGTAGGGACCATCCACCGCGCTTTCGGATGGCACTTGGCCGCCCGCCTCCCCCGGGAAACCTGGGGCGACGTGCCCGGGTCCTAATGAAGATCGCGTGGGGATTTTATGCAGGAGGATAAAATGCCTCTAGATAGGGACCTTTTAGAGAGGGTACAGGCGGCGCTTGCGCCGCTGGCCTTCCGACCAATAGATGTGACCGTGGACGACGATGGAGTGGTGTACCTGGCTGGGACGGTTCGATCTGGGCGCGAGAAGGCGGAAGCCCAGAGATTGGTTGAGCAGGTTAGAGGTGTGCCAAAGGTGGTCAATAATTTGCTCATCGCGGAGACCGTGCCTATGCGTCTCAACGTGGAGGGGCAACCGCTGGAGGATCCGGATCTGCAGGAAGTGGAAGAAGCCGAAGCGGTTATCGAGCCCGATCTGAAAGATAATATCGGGACGACGGACGTGATGGAATCCGATTCGGAGAACGAGCCATTCTTCCCCCCGACGGACCCAGTGGTGCTGCCGACGGACAGGGAGGAAGGGGGCTTCACGGTGATCGGGGGCTTCGCGCCAACTTCCGACGATAACGTTTCGGATGCGCCGGATCATCCGCCGGAGGTTTACCACACGGACGATGAAATTGCTGACGATGTCCGTCGCGCCCTACGGCGCAATGCCGGCACCGCCAGTCTCATCCTCTTGGTCGGTGTCCGCAACGGCATAGTCTATCTCCGCGGCAAGGTGCAGTCCTTGGAGGATGTTGATCAGGCGGAAGCCGTAGCGGGAGACGTTCCAGGAGTCTTGGACGTAAGGGAGGAACTGGAGATAGCCTAGCGTGCCTGCGCGCCGATGCCCTCTTGTTGCAACCTGTGTTCGGTTCGGCTATACTACAGGGCACGAGGAGGGGGTACGTGCGGGATTCGGCGATCAACCAAGGGCGGCACCTGAGGGCGCTTTGTTTTGTGCTCGCTTCACTCGTTTCTTCTCTCTTCGCTTACCTCTGGCTTGGCTTCGATGCTGCTCACACGATTGGCTACGCGGTGGCGTCTTACTTGACCCTGATTGCACTTAACTTCCACGTGATGTTTGCCAAGCAAACTCCTCAGCTCATCGACGACGAAGAAGGTTGACACCCCGCTAGTAGACTGGTATCATGTCTATGAGCAAGTTGGCGTTGGCTTTGTTGCGCACAAATTCCTCTATTGTCTCGATTGTGACCTGTTACTATCCTTGGTAGCAACTCTATCGCGGAGACCCCACGGTTGGGGGCACAGCGAGGGGAGAGCCGTATTTCTTCCCTGGTGTGGGTGGGACCATCGTACCAGAGACCACAAGCCTGGTCGGTATCGCGGAGAGATTCATCGCGGGGATATTCGTCCGAATAAGCAGTAGGCGGTTTACTTCTGCCCGACGGTCACCGTCCTCCACTCTCCGAAAAAGATGGGAGGTGTCCATTTGAGCGAGGACAATCCGCAACCGATTGTCTTTCCCAAGTGTAGAAAGTGTGATGTAGGCGATCTTGTTCCTCTATCGGACTTTGGGAACCAGGGTGCCGCTATTCACTACAAGGCTTGGGTATGCACGAATCCGGTCTGCGGTTTCAATCTCAAGATCCGGAACGGCGACGTGTATCTGAACGAACCTATCAACAACGGCACAATGGCAGGGCTGCGCTCCCGCTACAACGTGTAGCGGGTCACGCAGCGGGCGGAGTTGCCTGAATCGTTCAACTACCTCGGGCTAAGGCGGTGCCGTGGAGGGTGCCTCCAGCCCCTTTTTTGTATTGTGGAAGCGGCTCGTGCGGATGCAAGCTAGCGATCAGGCCATGTGCTGGCACGGAAATTGCGGTAACGGTCTTCTACGGCCCGGTTACGGCGAGGACTGGCGAATGTGTCCACTCCTCTGGCCATAGACGAGACACAGGGGGTTCTCGGGCTCAAGAACACTTCGCTTGACCACGAAGGTGGCTGCTGAGCTGCTTGTGGTCGCATCGGGGGCGGGAATATAATCTAAGGTGGTTCTCCTGGTCGGCATCAGCGGGGGTGCGGTCGACCAAACGTCTGTCGGGGGATGGTCGAAAGGATGTGCGCCGAGGGCCACGTAGCGGTAAGGTTGTGTCGAGGTCGCGGTTTCCGGTGCCGTTACTACTATCGGACCCCAGTGGATTGTTATGACCAAGGTTCTTGTCGTAGAGGATGACAAAGATATTCGAGACCTGGTGGGGATGACTTTGCGCATGGAAGGATACGAGCCCCTCCTTGCCTCAGATGGAGAAGAGGGACTAAGACTCGCCTCGAGGGAGATGCCTCATTTGATTCTTCTCGATGTGATGCTTCCTCACATGGACGGATTCGAGGTCTGCCGCAGGCTGCGCGAAAGCGTTTTGACTGCCAGCATCCCGATTATCATGCTCACGGCGAAAGGTCGTGTTTCGGATAAGCTGACCGGTTTTGGCCTGGGAGTTGATGACTATGTGACGAAGCCGTTCGATACTAACGAGCTCATCGCCCGCGTGCATACGCAGCTTCGGCACCTGGAGCATACGCTGCTCTCAGAGCTGACGGGGCTTCCCGGAAATCGAGCTATCGAACGGGCCATCGGGCGCATTGTTGGCGATCCAACACTGAAATGGGCTGTCCTCTACATAGACATAGACAATTTCAAGGCCTATAACGACGTCTATGGGTTTATGAAGGGCAATGAGCTGATAACTGCCACTGCTCGAACAATCCAGCAAGTGGTGTCTGAGTTTACACCGGAAAGAGAGACTCCCAGCGACCTGCACTTTGTGGGCCACATCGGGGGTGACGACTTCGTCGTTATCACCACTCCGGAAGCGGCGGAGCCGATCAGTAAGGAGATCATCGGGCGGTTCGATGCAGAGGTTCCGAAGCACTACGATCCAGAGGATCGCTCGAGAGGATACATCTCGACCGTTAATCGGCGGGGCCAGTTGATCAACTATCCACTTGCCACCTTAAGTATCGGGATAGTGACCAACCAGTACAGGAACTTCCAAAACTCACTCGAAGTCAGCAAGATTGCCAGCGAGGTAAAGCATAAAGCCAAGGAAATGGCCGGCAGCTCTTACTGCTTCGATTTGAGGAGGTAGCAGCCAATGGATATGCTCCAGGGCATGGCGCCCCATTTGGGCATGAAAGTATCTCCCAGGCTGGTCGCTGCCAGCTACATTCTTGAGCTCTCCTCGCTCGAGCTGCAGCAGGTTATTAATGAAGAACTCAACGATAACCCGGCCTTAGAGCTAACGGAAAAGGCTACGTGCGGCGTATGTGGTAGCGCGCTGCAGGGGAGCATTTGCCCGCGATGCCTGAGCCAGCAGAAAGTCGAAGAACGTGGGGATGATGCAGAATACTCAGAGGATTACGTATCAAGTTACTCTTTCACCGGCTCAACCGAAGAGGAGTTTGATCCCCTGAGCCAAGTAGCCGCTCAGCTGACGCTGTCGGAGCGCCTGATGGGAGAGCTTCAGTCGATGCTCCCCAAAGCTGACGTGCCGATTGCCGAATTCCTGGTAGGGAGCCTGGACGACAACGGGTACCTCAAGTGCACGGTCGACGAAGTGGCGAGCCTTTTCGATGTGAGTCAGGCCCGCGTCGAGATGGTTCTGGGGCTCCTGCAATCGTTGGAGCCGCCGGGAATCGGCGCGCGCGACCTGAGAGAGTGCCTGTTGATCCAGATGCAGTACCTTGCCGAGGATGGAGTTGAGATTCCGAAGTACGTGCGGGAGATAGTTACCAGCCACCTGGGGGAACTGGCCGAACACAAGTATAGCAAGATAGCCACTGAGCTGGCAGGGTCGCACGACGAAATATTGGATGCCGGCGAATTCATCAAGCATCGGCTCAATCCCTATCCGGCCCAGGAGTCTGAAGAAAACCAACACCCAGGGATAATCAAGAGCGGCGGTTCGCACATTCTACCGGATGTCATAATAGCCACGGCGGAGAACCAGGAGGACTACGAGGTCGAGGTAGTGGAGTCGAAGCGGTTCTTCCTGCGAATAAGTCCGATGTACCATCAGCTTCTGTCAAACGTTGAGCGCGAGCCCACGCGTTTCTCGGAAGATGAGAAAAGGCACATACAGCATTACGTCTCTCGGGCCAAGCTCTTCATCGCCAACATCAACCAGCGTCGCCAGACGCTCCACCGAATCACCACCTGCATAGCCAAGGCCCAAAAGGGCTACTTAACCGAGGGGATTCGCCACTTGCGCCCCCTCACGAGGGCGATGGTTGCCAAGGAGCTTGGCATGCACGAGTCGACGGTGAGCCGGGCCACCGCTTCCAAGTATGTTATGTTGCCGTCGGGTGAAGTTATCCCGTTCAGCAACTTCTTCACGGCATCACTAAGTGTCCGGGACGTCATCAAAGAAATGATTGATTGCGAGAAGACACCGCTTACCGATCAGGAGATCGCGGCCGAACTGGCCAAGCCACTCTCTCAGGTCGCGCGAAGAACGGTGGCGAAGTACCGGGAGCAACTGGGAATATTACCGTCGTCTCTGAGATAGCTGGGGCCGCCACAGGATGTTGGACGCGTCAGGCCCCATCGTCGTCCGCTTCCCGCGTTAGCTCTTCTGTCCCGAAGTTGCCTTGGCGGCCGAAAGCGCCTGTCCTACGCGCAGAGCCAAGTGCAGGGAGAGGCGAACCTCCGGATCGTTCAGATCGAGGCCTGATATCTCTCGAATGCGATGCAGCCGGTACAACAAGGTGTTGCGGTGCAAATGCAGCCTATCGGCTGCGTCGGTCGGACTTCCACACGAAGCAAAGAACGCCTCCAGCGTCTTCACCAGCTCGGAGCCGTTCTTGCGATCGTACTCCAGCAGCTTGCCCAAAGTCTCCAGATAATACGTGCGCAGCTCCTGGGTTGCCTGGATGCTCAGGAGCAGCCTGTAAAGGCCTAGGTCACCGAAGTAGGTGGCGCTCCCACGGCCGAACAGTCGAATCCCAAGGATGACTGCTTGCTCCGCCTCGCGGTAGGCGGCTCTAACGCCTTCCAAGCCCTTGTGCAAACGCCCAATCCCGGCGGATATCGAAGTGCCCAGGGTGTCGGAGAGGGACGACCTTACGTTCAGACCCAGATCTCTCAATTTCTGTTCCCCAATGTCGGCGCCGACGGGGTAAAGCAGTGTGACGGATTCCCCTTTGATCCTCATCGGCGCTTCCACGGCGCGCCGGCGCATCTCCCGCTCTACGGCGGATTCAATTTCCTTGCGCTGTCGGTTGATTGGGTTGTCCCCTGCGGATGCCGTCTCGGACTGGGGGCGCGTCAGGTGCAGGCGAAGCACCAGGACGGCGTGCGAGCCCGACATATCGTATCCCAAACGTTTGGCCCTACTCAGCATTACCTCTTCGCCGGTATAGCTCCCGTTGAGGAGCGCGTCGACGAAGCTCTCCTGCATCCTGTCCTCGGCATCGAGCACCGCGCGCTCCCGCGCCAGCTCGACGACCAGAGCGGCGGCCCCCCGTGAAGCCGCCAGGTGATCCAGCTCGTTTACTTCGTCCGCCGGCGCTACCAGCGAAAGATATGCCATCACTCTGTCCCTGGTTGCGACCGGAGCCACTACGCGGCGATATCCGAAAGCGGGCAACGAGAATACCATCGTGGGGGGGTCCGAGGGGCTCAGTTTCAGTTCCTCCACCCTGGATGCAAGAGAGGAACGATCCGCTTCTAGAAGCGGTAACACTTCCTCGGCACTTGCTGGGAAATCGACCGGAACCTCGCAGAATCTGGGGATAAGCTCGTCGTCTTCAAGCACCGCTACTCTTCCGGAGACTTGTGATAGCTTTCGGACGAGCGCGGCAACCCCTTTCCCTTCGATGGCCATTTCCATCAACTGGCGATTGAGCTCCTGGCTACGGGCATACATATCCGTACGCCGCTCCGCTAATAATCTAGCTATCTGGCGTTCGATCTCACCGAGAATGGTGTCCGGGGGAAGCCCGAACAGCGGAACGTCGAGCGCTTCGGCGGCGTCCACGGCGGGCTGATCGGGAAACCCGCTCGAAACGGCGATGGCGACAACGCCCATGCCCTGTAGCCGATTGATAAGCTCCGCGAGATCGACTCGCTCGTCCAGCATCTTCAAGGCGGAAAGGGAAACCAGAGCGATCTCCCCTCCTTTTAGGGCATCAAACGCCGGCGGCCGGGGTCTCAGGCTGGCTACCCAGGTCACTTCGCGGCTAAGCCCGTTGTCTCCTGCCAGCAACTCGGTGCCGGGAGGTAACGCGGATTTCCAGATCTCTCTAACTGTTACCACTTTGTGCAAACCGTCCAAGAATAGGGGTACTTGAATCATACCAGCCGCCGCAAGAAAGTGTCAATGTGCAGTTGTAACAAGTGGGAGGCAGTCTCAGTTGTACTCTCGGCACAATGCGGCCTTCGCGCATTCGCGAAGGCCGCCGGGTTTTCGTAATGAACGGATCGGGCTTTCGAGGAGGTACGACTCTCGATAATGTGCAGCACGCGTTACAGGCCTGCGCCGCCAGGCGCAGCCTGTAGCCGCAGGTTCTTTAGCCTGCGGCCCGCCTCGCTTCAAATTGACAAAGCTCCCTCGATATACTAGTATTTCGACATGTTACTCCGAAGGAGTTTGGGAGGGAGTGCCGGTGGATAAGGTCGTCATTGCGTATTCCGGAGGTCTGGATACCTCGGTGGCTATAAGGTGGCTTCGAGACAACTACAATCTCGAAGTTGTTACTTTGACCATTGATCTGGGCGCGAACGACCGCGACCTTGAGACTATCAGGGACAGGGCCATGAGTATAGGCGCTGTGAAGGCCGTGGTAATCGATGCCAAAGATATTTTCGTGAAACATTTCGTTTTTCCCGCCCTTCAAGCAGGGGCCCTCTACGAAGGCAAATACCCTCTGGCCACGGCGCTGGCTCGCCCATTGATTGCCAGTCTGCTGGTGGATGTGGCGCGCGAGGAGAGCGCGGGAGCGGTAGCCCACGGTTGCACCGGCAAAGGCAACGATCAAGTGCGCTTCGACGTGGCCACGGCTGCCCTGGCCCCCGACCTGAAAGTCATCGCGCCCATACGCGAGTGGAAGATGTCGCGCGAAGAGGAGATAGAGTACGCCGTCCGGCGCAATATCCCCATTCCCGTGACGGCGGCCAACCCCTACAGCATCGATCAGAACCTGTGGGGTAGAGCGATCGAATGTGGAGCGCTGGAGGATCCGTGGGCCGAGGCTCCGGTGGATGCGTTCGAGTGGACGAGGAACATCGGCGATGCGCCCGATGAACCGACTTATCTGGAAATCGACTTCGAGCAAGGTATCCCCACCGCGTTGAACGGGGAGCGTTTGGGGGGTGTAGCGCTAGTCGAAAGGCTGAACGACATTGCGGGACGTAACGGAGTGGGCCGGATCGACCTGGTCGAAAACCGGCTGGTGGGGATAAAGTCTCGGGAGGTGTACGAGGCGCCCGCCGCTTTGACCTTGCACGAGGCGCACCAGGCGCTCGAGGAGGTAACCCTGAGCAAAGAATCCGCCCGTTTCAAGCAGATCGTCGCCGCCCAATACGCCGATCTGGTTTACAACGGCCAGTGGTTCTCTTCTCTCCACCAGGACCTGGCGGTCTACGTCGCCAGCTCACAGCGGCACGTCACAGGAAGCGTGCGCCTGAGGCTGCACAAAGGCACCTGCCAGGCCGTGGGGCGCCGGTCTCCCTATTCTCTGTACAATCGCTCTCTGGCAACCTACGACAGAGGCGATACCTTCGATTCTGACGCGGCCGAAGGGTTTATCTCCATCTACGGCCTGCCCCTGAGGACGCAGGCGCGAGTGCAAATGCTGCGCGAGTCGGCTGAGGCTCTGGGGCTGATGCCGGGCAGGGCCGAGGGACAGGAGCGGGCCAAGTAATGAAGCTGTGGGGTGGACGATTCAACAAGGATACTGAGAAGGCCGTCGAGCGATTTACCGCCTCGATCCAATTCGACCAGCGCCTTTACAGGCAGGACATCCTGGGGAGCATCGCCCACTGCCGCATGCTGGCCAAGCAGGGAATAATCTCCAGCCAGGACTGCCAGGCCATCGTCGCCGGGCTGCTTGCTATTATGGAGGAGATAGATAGGGGCGAATTCCCTTTCAGCGTGGAGCTGGAAGACATCCACATGAACGTGGAATCTCGCCTGAGAGAGAAGATCGGCGCGGCTGCCGGAAAGCTCCACACCGCTCGCAGCCGAAACGATCAGGTGGCCCTCGATGTCAGGATGTACACCCGAGAGGCCACCCTGCAAACGGTCGAGAAAATCCTGGGCTTGCAGCGCACTCTGATCTTATTGGCCGAGCAGCACGTGAATACCATTATGCCGGGCTATACCCACCTTCAGAGGGCCCAACCCATAGTACTGGCCCATCACTTGCTTGCCTATGTCGAGATGCTGCGGCGGGACGCGGAACGTTTCCAGGATTGCTACCGGCGGTGCGACCAGATGCCGCTGGGTGCCGCTGCCCTCGCCGGTACGCCCTTCGAGATCGATCGGGAGGCCGTCGCGCGTGAGCTGGGTTTCTCGGGGGTGTCTCGAAATAGTATCGACGCCGTGGCCGACCGTGATTTTGTGGTGGAGTTCATTTCCGCCTCCGCGGTGGCGATGATGCATCTGTCGCGTCTGTCCGAGGAGATCGTTCTTTGGTCCACCAGCGAGTTCGGATTCCTGGAGCTGGACGACGCCTTTTCCACCGGCAGCAGCATAATGCCGCAGAAGAAGAACCCGGATGTCGCCGAGCTGGTTCGCGGCAAGACGGGAAGGGTGTACGGCCATCTAATTGCTTTGCTCACCATTCTCAAGGGTCTTCCCCTGGCCTATAACAAGGACCTGCAAGAAGACAAGGAGGCCCTGTTCGATACCTTCGACACGACCGGAGCGTGTCTGGAAATGCTCGCCGGTCTCCTGGGTTCCTCGATGTTTAATGTTGGCAGAATGCGAGCCTCCGCCGATGAGAGCCTGAGCGTCGCCACAGACCTCGCCGATTATCTGGTGGTGCGGGGATTGCCTTTCCGCCAGGCCCACGAAGTGGTGGGCAGGCTCGTATCCTACTGCCTGCAAAACAAGAAGACCCTTGGCTCCGTCACGCTGGAGGAGTACCTCCGCTTCTCCCCACTTTTCGACTCCGATGTCTCCGCCATAACCGTGGAAAGCTCGGTGCGCTCCCGCAGCAGCCAGGGCGGAACATCCCCCCTCCGCGTCGCGGAGGCCGTATGCGAGGCCCGCGATAGCATTGAGGAAACCTCACGATGGGTCGAGGCCCAGATTAGTGCGACCTTGGACGTGGAGCAGGTGTTAGAGGAACGCCGCCCTTAGGGGTGCAATTTCAGATCTCGCCTCTCTGCTCTGGACTTCAACCCCGCGGGGTGATATTATTCTTTCTAACGAGCGTTTGAATCCAGTGGAGGGTGGTAGTTGAGGAGCGGGCGAGTTCGTGAGGAACATATCTTCAAGGTGGCCGCAAGCCTGTTTTCACGCAAGGGGTTTCACTCGACCTCCATTCGCGAAATAGCGGACGCTGTGGGTATGCAGGGAGGCAGTCTCTACTACTATATCGAGGGAAAAGAGGACCTTCTCTATCGCATACTCGACCACGCCCTCAATAATATGATCGAGCAAATGGAGGATGTGGTTGCCCGGAACGAACCGGCTTCCCGAAAGCTGGCGATGGCCATCAAGGCGCACCTTTCGCTGGGACAGGGCTTCTTGGACGATCTCAGCGTCCTGATTCGTGAGACGATGTCGCTGCCGCCGGAGCAGCGGCAGCGGATATCGGAGAGGCGCGACTACTACGACGACCTGTTCCAATCCATCATCGAGGAAGGCGCCCGGGCGGGCCAGTTTCGCGGCCTGGACCCCAAGATCAGCACCTACGCCATACTGGGTTCCTGCAACTGGTTCTTTCAGTGGTACTCGCCTGCGGGACGGCTTTCGCTGGATCAGATCGCCGATATTCTCATCGACGTTTTCAGCTGCGGTCTGCTCACCGGGGAACAGTGCTGCGGGAAGGAATAGTTCGGTGCCGACAAGTAGATGGCGCCGAGGATTGAAGAATGATTGTCAAGAACATCACGGTTGTAGGCGCGGGTGCTATGGGGGCAGGAATCGCTCAGGTGTGTGCCCAGGCCGGCTATCAGGTTCATCTGTACGACATTGAGCCGAGCATGCTCGATTCGGCCAGGGAGGACATCGCCCGGTTCGTGCGCCGCGGTGCCGAGAAAAAGCAGTATACGCTTGAAGTAGCTGAGGCCGCTGTCGCACGCATTAGCACGACGATCGACCTGGCCGACGCGGTTCGCGACGCCGATCTGGTGATCGAGGCCGTGTTCGAGAACATGGAGGTTAAGAAGAAGCTCCATTGGGAGCTGAATGGCGTGGCGCCCGACAGGACTATCTTCGCTTCTAACACCTCTTCCTTGAGCGTCTGCGAAATGGCTGCTGCTTCCCACAGGCCACAGAAGTTTGTGGGCATGCATTTCTTCAATCCGGCTCCTCTCATGCGCCTGGTCGAAGTGGTCCAAGGGGCAGAAACGTCGGTCGATACAGTCGAAACAGCCGTGAGTCTGGCCAGGAGCTTCGACAAGACCCCTGTAGTCGTCCAGGATGCCCCCAATTTCATCGTCAATCGGGTCTCGCGCCCGTGGTACTACGAGGCTTCCTTCCTGCTAATGGAAGGCGCTCCGGCTCAAGACGTCGACGCCGCCAATCGTCTGGGAGCGGGCATGCGCATGGGGCCGTTGGAACTGATGGATTTGACCGGCCTGGCGGTGCACCTGGCTTCCTCCGACACCGCTCAAAGGGAGTGGGGCGACCCCAAGTGGAGGCCGGCTCCCCTCGTGCGAAGGCTGGTTCGTTCCGGGCATACCGGACGGCGGGCCGGTAAGGGACTTTACACCTATGCCGATGGGGTGCAGACGCCTCGCCATTCCGCGGCATTGCCGGCTGCGGAACCCTACCAGGTAGACACGATTCTCGTGGTGGGCCGGGGAGAGGGTGCGTATCGGCTCGCGGCAATATTGACCGAGTCTGAGTTCTCCACGATCCGCTGCGACGATTCGGCCGCTGCCGCTTCAAGTCTTGAGGGAGCCGACATGGTGGTCGAGTCGCTTGGTGGGGTAGAATCGGAGCCGGTTGTCGATCTCTTCAAGATGGCGGCGCGGGCTTGCGCTCCTTCAACGGTGTTCGTCACTACGTCGCCATGCCTTTCTCCCGGTGAGCTAGGCTCAGGTTGTGGGAGGCCGGAACAGGTGGTGGGGATGCACGAGCCGTTCCCTTTCATGATTCGCAAGTTCATCGAAATAGCTAGAGGCCTGGACAGTGGCGACCGGGCGATTGCCACGGCTGTCGAGGTATCTAATAAAATGGGGTACTCGTGGGTCGTGATGGACGAAACCCCGTGCTACTACGTGTATCGAAACATCGTTCCGATGATGAACGAAGCCGCGTTTGCGCTCTTCGAGGGGCTGGCATCGGCGGAAGACATCGACACGGCCATGAAACTGGGGATGAATCACCCCCTGGGGCCGCTGGAATGGGCCGACCGGCTCGGGCTCGACGTAGTGCTTAACATAATGGAGACTCTGATGCGCGATTTCGGCGATCCGCGGTACCGGCCCTGTGTGCGCATCAGGCAACTGGTCAGGGCCGGTCACCTAGGAGTGAAAACCGGGAGAGGGTTCTACCAGTACTGAACCTTTGACTGGTGAAATGCCAAAATTAAACAGGAGGTTAGTCACAATGCCAGGAAAGGTTGGGGTTGTCGGCTCCGGAGTAATGGGCTCCGAGATTGCCTACGTAGCGGCTAGATACTGGGGTGGGCCGGTGCGAATCGTGGACGTGTCGGAGAGCGCCCTGGAGAGATGCAAATCGGCTATCGAGAAGATCGCGGGCAGGGCGGTTCAGAAGGGGCAGGCTTCGGCCGAGGAGGCCGCGGCCTGGACCGGGCGAGTGTCCTACAGCACCCATATGGAAGATGTGGCCGGATCGGAATTCGTAGTGGAAGCAGTGTTCGAGAAGCTGGCGCTCAAGCAAGAGGTGTTTGCCAAGCTCGACGAGGTATGCGGACCGGAAACGATACTGGCCAGCAATACCTCCGGCTTACCCATCAGCAAGATAGCATCTGTCACCAAGAACCCACAGCGTGTCATCGGCACACACTTCTTCAACCCTGCTTCCATGATGAAGCTCGTCGAGGTAGTTCGCGGATTCAAGACCAGTGACGAGACCCTGGAAAAGACGCTGAATTTCTGCCATACTCTGGGGAAAGAGACCATTGTGGCCAAAGACTTCGCGGGGTTCATCGCGACCCGCATTGGGGCGGCTTTGTTGGCTGAGGCTGTCAGGGTCTACGCCGAGGGCGTTGGCACGGCGGAGGACATCGACAAGGGCTGCAAGCTCGCTTATAACCATCCCATGGGTCCTCTGGAGCTGCTCGACCTGATCGGGCTGGACACTATGTTGTCCATTTGGACCGATTTCGCCGCCGAGTTTGGCGAAACCTTCCGCGTCCCGCAGATTGTGAAGTCGATGGTCGCGGCCGGCGCCACCGGACGCAAGGCCGGGAAGGGGTTCTACGACTACTCTAAACAGTAGGCTTAGAGCGGTTTTCTTGGGTATTTGTCCAGTCCATCTCCTAGCAGGGGCGTTCAATTGAACGCCCCTACGCACCCCGGCGGGCAGCCAAATTTCACCGCAAACCGCTCTACGATGGATCCGACTCGGGGGTGGCTACTCGGGGCCTAGCCTTCCTGGTCGATCCTGGCCTGAGCAACCCGCGCAGGACGGGAGCGTTTAACACTCCCTCGGGCAGGAAAAGGCCCATGAACATAAGGATCAGACCGTAGAAGACCAGCGACGGGATGGGCAAGGCGACGTAATGGAAGAACACCGTGTCCATAGTGCGGATGAGCACGGCGCCCACCACCGGACCGAGGACCGTGCCGGTTCCACCTAGCATGGCAATGAGGGAAGGCAGGAGCGTGCGCTCCAGGCCCAGGGCCATATTGTGGTCGATGTAGCCCGCGCTCACGGAAAAGACCACACCTATGGCTGCCGATGGAGCCGAGCTGATCATGAAGGCGATCTGCTTGTATCGGAAGACTGGAATGCCGATCGCCGAAGCGGCTTCTTCGTCGTCCCGAATGGACTGGAGGGCGATCCCCGTCTTGCTGCGGGACAGGCCGTAGTTGATTAGAACCGAGATCGCAGCCAACACCAGGGCCAGGTAGTAGGCCACATTCATAGGAACATAGTGCTCCTGCGGAACGTAGATCCCGTAGGAGCCTCCGGTTATATTGGCGAAGTTGAGAACCAGGACCTGCAAGAGGAGCACCATGGTCACGGTGACGATGGCAAAATAGGCCCCTCGCAGGCGAAACAGCGGGAATGCTACCAGGTAGGCGAAAACCAGGGTCACGATAATGCCGATAAGCCCGGCCGCGATGATAGCCACCGGTCCCAGGGAACGGATGGGGTCAAAGTTCAGCGCCACCACGGAGGTGTAGGCGCCGAGGCCGAAGAAGGCGCCCTGCCCTAGATTCGTGTAACCGAGATAGCCCCCTAACACATCGTAGTTGGCGGCCAGGACCAGCCAGACGAAGGTGAAGGTCAGGACGGTCAGTATAGACGAAGAGATAAAGGCCGGCAAAGCCACGAGTACCAAAAGCGCCAACAGTGTGGAGACGGCGTGTCTCGACACAAGGCTGCTCATAGCGCCTCCTTTCCCATGAGCCCGGTGGGTTTAACCACCAGGATGATGAAGAGGAGAGCGATGGCTACTACGGGGGACCAGTGGGCACCGACGAAGAAACCGGTGAAGGTTTCCGCCAGGCCCAACACCGCGCCGGCGATCAGCGCACCGGGTAGACTTCCGACCCCCGCCAGTATCACCACGGTCAGCGCTTTGATCGTCAGCGGGAGGCCGGAATACGGTTCGAGCGGGGCCGCGGCGGCGTAGAAGAGGCCGGCCAGGGCTGAGGTCATTATGGCCGTGCCGAAGATAACCGCGGAAACGTGCCGGGTGTTTATCCCCACCACCATCGAGCCTTCGTAGTTCTGGGCCAGGGCGCGTGCACTCTTGCCAACGTACGTTTTTCTCAGGAAGATACTGAAGGCCACGATGGCCAGGGCCACGAAGATGATGATCGTCGCGCGACTGCCGGAAATTGAGAGCTGGCCAATCTGGAACCTCGGCAAGAAGGGGTCGACCGTGAACTGTGGCTGAGGATCCACCCACGCGGCCCAGGCAGTACCTAGCGAGCTCTCTACGGACAATGCGAGCCCGAATGTGATGAGTATCGAGCCGATCAGGATGTGCTCGGGCTTCTTGCCCAAAATCGGCCCGACCAGAGCCCGCTCGAAGATGAATCCGACGGCGGCGAAGATTAAGGCCACTCCGGCCAGAGACACGAAGGGATCAAGCTCGAGATGGCGCATCAGGAAAACGCTGGCCGCGGAACCAAGAACCAGGAAGTCGCCGTGGGCGACGTTCAGAACGCGCGTGGTGCTGAGCGTGAGCGACAGGGCGAAAGCGATGAGCGCGTAGATGCCCCCGAGGGCCAAACCCCCTATCGTCAGCTCGATAAGCATAACGGGTGTGATACTCAGAGCGGTCCTTTGTGGCGCGAGATGAGGCTGATCGGCCGGCTCGAAGCCCGCCGATCAGCCATCGTTGCGTGGCGCGTTTTCGACCGAGTCGCGCTCAAGGTTTGCGCGGCTTGTACTTCCCTGTCTCGGACCCGGGCGGCCCGATGATAACTATTTTGTCGCCTTGAGTCTGCGAAGCATACAGGAATTTGTTACCGTAGCCGTTGAGCGTCTTGTCGCCCACTTTGGTCCCGAAGGTGAAGTAGAAATCCCCGTACAGGCTTTCGTAGCGAAGGCTCTTCAGAGCGTCCATCACCTTCTCGCGGTCAAGTGTGCCGGCCTTCTCGATGCCCTTGAGAATCGTTTCCAGGGCGACGAATCGAATGGACATCCAGCCATAGGCTTGCGGATCGTCCACCCCCGCGCGCTTTTGGACTTCTCGGAACATCTTGAAATCGCCCTTGGTGAACGGGCCGTCGTGGGTTTCGGACGTGATGTTGTCGGCCAGCTTGCTCCCCACGTCCTTGGAAAAACGCATCCCGTTCATGTGGGCCTGGATAACGTGCAGCTCCTTGGGATCCAATCCCAGATCGTTAGCCTGCTTGACAAATCCTACTGACGGGCCGGCCCACGCTCCCACGTACACCACGTCCGGGTTCAACCCTTTGAGCTTGCCTATGACGCCGGCGAAATCGTTGGTGTTGGGAGGGACTACCTCGGCGCCGACTTCCTTGAGTCCTGCCAGCTTCGGCGCCAGCTGTCGCGCGCCCTCGGCCACGTCTTTCGTGTGCGGCGTGTCCTCGATGACGTAAGCGATCGTACTGAGCTTCGCCGTCCCGGAGTCGATGGCTTGCTTCAATACTTTGAAGTAATTCTCACTCCAGAAGGTCGCCAGACTATCCGCGCCAACCATCCACTGCAAGCCGCGCGCGAAGATGGTTGGGCTGTTGCCCTCGGACGTGACCATCGGAATTTTGAGTCGCTCAGCCACGGTCGAGGCGCGAATCGTGATGGGACTGGAAGCGGGCCCGAAGAAGAAATCTACCTTATCGACGTTGCCCAGCTTCTCGTATAGCTCGACCGAGCGATCGGGGTTGCTGGTGTCGTCGTAGACGACGACTTCGACTGGAAGCTTGGCATCGTACTCTTTGACGTACACCCCTCCCTGCTCGTTGACGAGCTTGGCCCATTCCTCGATAAACTTCTTAGCCACCGGGCCCCACTCGTTGGATTGCGGGCCGGTGGCAGGCACGGTGCCTCCCAGCTTGATGGTTCGAGGAGCCTTGGCGGCCGGTTTCCCTGCGGGGGTTGCTTTTTCGGCCGGCTTGGCGGCCTGCTGGGCGGGCTGGGCCTTCTCTGCCGGCTTCTGGGCAGCCGCTGCCTTGGCCGGGGGCTCCTCTTTCTTCGCTGGGGCAGTGGACTGGCCACCCGAGCAGGCGATCAGCGATAGGATCAGCACGATGGACAACAAGATTCCGACTTTTCTCACTTTACCCCTCCATATTGTAATAAGAGCCTATCCGATAACTCGCCTTGTAGGGCGGGCGGGGGCTTGTCCCCCGCCCGCCCTACGTTGTCGGATGGGCACAAATGCGGTGGCGACCGCTAGAGTCCAAGGTAAGAGCTTCTTATCTTCTCGTCCTCGAGGAGCTTCGCACTTTCGCCGTGCAGCAGGTTGGCGCCGTTCTCCAACACGTAGGCGCGATCCGACACGCGCAGCGCTTGATAAACGTTTTGCTCTACCAGCAGTATGGTTACCCCCTCTTTTCGTAGTTCTTTGACCAGATCGAAGAGTCGCAGGACGACGGCCGGAGCCAGCCCTAACGACGGCTCGTCAAGCATGAGCAGTTTTGGCCGGGACATCAAAGCTCGCCCGATGACCATCATCTGCTGCTCGCCGCCGCTAAGGGTGCCGGCCTCCTGGGACTCTCGCTCTTTAAGGCGAGGGAACAAGGAGTACACCCATTCCAGCGATGATTGAGCCTGCTTTCTGCCACGAGAGGTGGAGGCACCCAGCTCAAGGTTTTCCCGAACCGTCATTTGAGGAAACGGCATGCGGCCCTCCGGCACCAACGCTATTCCGCGTTCGATGACCCGATGCGGGGGCAGGCCCGAGATTCGCTCCCCCTGAAAGTACACTGACCCGGCTCGTGGTCGCAGGAGGCCCACGGCCGTCTTCAGAGTGGTTGTCTTTCCCGCTCCATTGGCCCCCAGGAGAGACACGATCTCTCCCTCCTCGACTTTGAGGGAAACGTCCCACAGCACGGGCACCGAGCCGTAGGCAACTTCAACTCGCCGAAGCTCAAACAATCCTTTCCCCCAGATAGGCCGTGATCACCTCTTCGTTCCTAGCGACCTCTTCGGGAGGCCCCTCGGCTATTTTCGAGCCGTAGTTGAGAACGATTACGCGATCCGAAAGGCCCATCACCGCTTTCATAATGTGCTCGACCATTAGTATCGTGACTCCCCAATCCTTTCGGATGGTGTCGACGACGCGCATCATGTCCTGGACCTCGGTGGGATTCAGTCCGGCCATGACCTCGTCCAGTAACAACAGATCGGGAGCAGTGGCCAGGGCGCGGGCCATGTCGAGTCTACGACGCTCGGCCAGAAGAAGGTCGCGGGCGAGGGTTTGTGCTCGGTGTTGCAGACCGAGAAGTTGGAGGATGCGGCGGCCCTCTTCCCGAGCCTCACGAAGCCCTCCTGCCGATCGGCCCCCGCGGCCGAAAAACCAACCGGAGGCCACGTTGTCCATAGCCGAAAGGTTGACAAAGGGACGGGTGAACTGGAAGGTGCGGGCGATTCCCATCGTGCAGATTTGGTCCGATCTTAGCCCGACGATGCTCTTGCCGTCGAAGTGCAGCGTGCCACTATCGGGCTTGAGCCCGCAAATGGTGTTGAGCAGAGTGGTCTTGCCGGCGCCGTTCGGTCCTATGAGGGCGACGATCTCTCCCTTGCCCACGTGAAAGCTGACGGCATTGAGAGCGCGCACGCCGCCGAAGTTTTTGACGATATCCGACCCCTGTAATTGGGCCAATGTCCCGCTCCATGCAATGGAAAACTTCGACGCGACGCTGCGTCCACCTCAAGATGACAGCGCGTCCCGGTTCCAGGGAGACTACTTCCCGGAGCCAGAACAATAGGAGTCAATCAAAAGCGGCCGTTCTTTGGGAGCCGCCAAGCGTTTGCGAGCGTGTAAAGGAAGAGCTGACCTTGGTCCCCCACCATGCCATTCTGGCGGACCGAATTTCGCCTAATATACAGGTACGATGGGTCGTTGTCAAGCCTATAGTGGAGCCAGCGGTGCCCCACTCTTGGTTAGCCTTAGTCGTACCAATATCTTAGGCGGTTGCCAGCCTGCGCGCTCCCGTCATTCCCGCGCAAGCGGGAATCCATATGGCATCTGGATAAGGCAAGCGCCTGGATTCCCGCGCAAGCGGGAATGACATTTCCCAATCCTGTCACAAAGTGGGGTACCGCAAGCATTGTGGAGCCAGCCTCCGAGTCTTTTGTATGAGCCCGGGATGTGCTGAGGGCCTGTTCGATAACCGTCACTGGTAGGGCGGGGGCTTGTCCCCTGCCCGTGCCCCGGCGGGGGACAAGCCCCCGCCCTACTAGGTTGTCGGATGGGCACCAAGAAGCGACAGTGCTGAAGTGTGTTCGGCGGACTGAAGTCTCGCCGTCAAGCTGGTTTGAAGGAATTCCGTTCGCCAAGCGGCTTGACGCGAGCACTTCAGTGCCGCGATCGTGGACCGGTAACCTAGCTCACGGGCTTGAAAGCGTGTACTACTCGATTGCCCGGCACCTCCAGTATAGTCAGCTCAACTTCCGAGCCGATCGATAACTCCTCGGGCTTGGCCTCGACGATTCGGCAGAAGAACTTCAGCCCGTTGTCGAACTCGACCAGGCCTACTACCAGTGGCGTATCAAAGACGTACGGGACCCCGGCGTACTGAGCGGTGAAGGCGTAAAGCTTACCCCTCTTGGGCAGGTCTACCCAATTGAGCTCGTTGGACATACACTTCGGGCAGACGGTCCTGGGTGGCCAGGGCAGCTCTTCACACTTGCTGCACTGAGTTGTAGTGAGACGCCCTTCGCGCAGGTTCTCGAAAAACTTGTAGAGCTGGTTCTGCTCGGGCACCTGCTGCGGGTATATGTCCATCGTGAAGATGTACGGTTGTTCTGTCATTTGGGCTCGCTCCCATAAATCATTATCGTGTGCTCGGTGGCGTATCCACTCAGGTTGTGGGTGAGGGCAACTTTGGCCCCCGGCACCTGCCTCGGACCGGCCTGGCCCCGCAGCTGAAGCGTCATCTCCAAGGCCTGGGCAATTCCGGTGGCGCCAAAGGGATGTCCCCGGCTTATCAGCCCGCCCCCCGGATTGACGACCACCTTGCCGCCGTAGTCAGACAGTCCTTCCTCGACGAACTTGCCGCCTGCACCTTTTTCACAGAATCCCAGCTCTTCGTACTCGATGATTTCGGAGATAGTGAAGCAATCGTGCACCTCGGCGACCTGGACGTCGTCGGCACGGATTCCAGCCATCTCGTACGCATTCTTGGCCGCCAGGCGTAGCGAAGGCCAGCTGGCCCAATCCGGAACGTTGGCGGCGTTGCACCCTTTTCCGACCTGCGCGGTGCCCCAGATGTACACGGGCTGGTCGGTCATCTCCTTGGCCCTCTCCTCGGAGGCGATGATTATTGCCGCCGCCCCATCCGTAGCCGGGCAGCAATCGAAGAGGTTCAGGGGAGTGGCAACCATCTTGGACGCGAAGACGTCCTCGACGGTGACCGGCTTCTGGAACTGGGCGTTGGGATTTCTGGCTCCGTTTCTTCGGTTCTTCACAGATACCAGCGCCATTTGCTCCTTGGTGGTGCCATACTCCAACATGTGCCTCTGAGCGACCAGGGCGAAGTTGGGCGGCGCGGTCAAACCGTGATGGGCTTCCCAATCGTGGTCGCCGGTGGCCAGCAGGTGGAACAGGCTCTCCCAGGGGTTGGGAGTGTACATTTTCTCGGCGCCCAACACCATTATTACATCCGCCAGCCCGGATGCGATGAAGCCGTAGGCTAGCCGTATGGCCGAGCTCCCGCTGCCGCAGAGGAGCTCGATACGCGCCACCAGCTTGGTTGGGGCAACGCCCACGAGCTCGGCGGCCATGGGGGCGACGTGGGTCTGGAAAGCGGTCCTTTCAGGCATTACCGTGGAGAGCAGAAAGCCTTCGATGTCCTTGGGTGAAACGTTGGGCACGCTGTCGAAGGCAGCTTTGCCGGCTTCCGAGATAAGGTCGCGATAGGTGGCCTGTCGGATGCCGAACTTCGACATCCCACCGCCGACCAGGCAGACTCGCCTGACTTCTCTCATAGAATAGTCCTCCTCGAATTACTGCACCATTAAGATAGGTTTGTTGAGCGATGACTCCACGCACGAATGCCGCGCCCACCTCTCAGGCCGGCAGGCAGCAGCTTTCTCCGGACGCGGGGTCGAGTGATGTGCTTGTTGTCTTCCCGGACCTCCCGGTAGATCTGATCCCCGGTCTTACCGGTGCGGTTGCTCCTGGCCGCCCTCAGGTCGTCTAGGAAGGCCTGTTCCAAATCGGCATACCCTGCCGCGCGGACCAGTTCTATAGCTCGAAGTGCATAGGCGATGTTGTGCCGCGGTTCCAGTCGATCCAGGTCTTCGAAGAAGAACGAGCAGCTCGTAAACATCAGCTGCCTGAAATACTGGGCTTCCAGGAGCTGGTGAATCCTGGCCTCCTCCGAGCTGGTGTTTGTGCCCATTCTGAATCGACTCAAGAACGAGCGTCTGCTCTCCTGGCCCAGTTTCACCAGTATATATTCCTCCAGCGCCGCGGCGGGCTCCCGTAGGATCCCCGAAGCCTCCAACATGTAGATTCTGTCAATGCTCTCCGCCAACCGATTGAGCGCCAGCCGCATGTGCCACTTCCAGGTGCCGCTTCCCTCGGTGCAGTCGCAAGCGTCGCGCCAGCGTTTCACGCCGTGGTGGCAGCTCCACGAGGTGTCTTCCTCGATCAGTATCTCTTGCCGGGGCTGGAATACCTGCAAGTAACGGCTCAGGGAAATAACCTCGTAGCCCCAATTCGGGGCGCTCACGGTGAGCAAATAGCTCAGGAAGCGATCGCGCCAGGCCTTGTGGTGCCCGTACAGTTCGCCGTCGGTTGCCACCAGCACCAGCTGCGTTTCGTTCACTTTGTTCTTCAGGGGGTTGAAGGCGGGCGTCAACATCTCTGAGGCAAAAACGTTGGCGTCTTCGGTGAAGTGATCGTCAAAAGACATCCCCGCGCTCAGCCGGTCGTTGAAGAAGAAAACGGCGATAGAGCGATTGCCCGGCAAGCTGACAGTATAGGGCTCGGTGGTATCGACCGAAGTTGCCGCCTGCCAGGGGGCCAAAACGGTGAATTTTATGCCCATTTCGACCATAATCGACAGGGTTTCGTAATCAACCGCCGTCTCCGCCAACCACATACCCTCCGGCGCACGCTGGAACCTGTACTTGAAATCCGCGATGCCCCAGGCAATCTGAATCCTTTTCTCCCGCGTGGTTGCCAGGGGTAGAATAGTGTGGTTGTAAGACTGCGCCAAGGCGTTGCCGGAGCCGAATCTCTCCACGTTGTGCCGGTCGGCGGCCAGCATCAACGAGTAGGTGCGCGGGTCGCTGTCTTCCAGCCAGCCTGCCAGGGTGGGGCCAAGGTCGAAGCTAATATGTCGAAAATTCCCTGCCTCCGCGTTGGGGCGGTAGCATTCGGCGTTTATCTTCTCATTGAAATCGTGGAATGGATCTGCGCCGCGCTCCTGGTCAATTCTTCCGGTGTAGGGGTTCCACCTCGCCGGCTGATAGAAATGACCGTGAACGCAAAAGTACTGCGTCGACAACCTGGTCCTCGATCTGGGGTTCCTCCCCACTCGGCTTTCACTGCCGCGCTTTCTGTAAGAGCATTCTATAATAGCGGGTTGCGTCCGTCAATTGCCAAGGTGCCAAGGCGGCCAAAGAAAAAAAGCAGGGCAACGCAAGCCGCGCTAATTGACAGGCCAGAGGGCCGATGCTACAATTCATGAAGAGGGAGTAACTAATTCCTGCACACGCATAACTTCATCGTTGTGGCATTGAACCGAGGCGGGCAAGGGCGAAACCGGGAGAGGGGAGCCGTACTTGGTCGCTTGGGCCTCGGGGAGCCAATAGCGAAACCGACAATGATTTTGACATTGTCGGTTCTCTTTTTTTCTCTGGGATTTGAATGAGCTTGGGCTTGCCCACAACCGGGCCTCATCAGCGGTCTCGTGCCCGGCTCGATTCGCGAAGACTCGCTTCCCGCAATCGACAGCAGATGGCGTAGTAGGCTAAGTGGGCTTTCTAGGACTTGTTGGTGCAAAAGGACTCTCGTGCAGATGCCTAAAGGTGTACTGGTTTACCTCTCATTCCACGAGCCACTTAGACTCAGGCTTCCCGCGGCCGCGGTCTCCCATACCGGAAGCCTGTCGGACCTGGAGAACTCGATCATCGACCGGCAGGCTAGCGAGTATTTCTTCCAGAGCTGGCTCGAGGATGTCTGCCGGCCTTACACGCGGCTCTTGCGCCAGCTGATGTCCCACGGCGCGAGGTTCTTGCTCAACGTCTCCGGCCCTTTGCTGGAGTTTCTGCCGACGAGCGATAGCCGGGCTGCTCTTTCGTTCATCAGTCTCCTTCGCCAGTCCAGGGTCACCTTCGTCTGCTCCGAAGCCAAGCACAGTTTGAGCTGTTACCTGGACATTGGCAATTTCACTAAACAAACGAAAAGAAGCTTCGACCTGGCGCAGGGCCTGGGCATTACCCCGGCGGTGGCAGTTGCCCCGCATATGTGTTTGAGCTGCGACATCTACTACTCTTTGGCCGGTCTGCCTGCCTCTTTCATTATCGCGGACGGAAGTCAGGACGTCCTCGCCGGCAGAAGCTCCGCTTTCTTCAGGAGAAACGGCTGGGGGCCGTACGTTGTGACTAGGAACTCAGAGCTGAGCCTCAGAATAGCCTCGATGCTCAACGCACCTCCCGATCCGATGTTCGATATTCCGGCCGGCGAGATCGCGGAGGAAGTGGCGAAGACCGATGGTGAGTATGTGCTGCTGGGATGGCAGGTGCCCTCTCCGTCAAGCCAGGACACCACGCGCTGCGGCCTGACGTTTCTGGAACGCCTTTGTGACGAGTTGTTCCGAAGGGGAATCGAGTTCATCGACCTGCGAAAATGGATGAACAACGGCAGACTTTCCAGCACCAACCTGATGCTGCCGACAACTCCCGTGGTTTCATCGGAATATGGTAGCCTGTCGTTTTTTCTAGGCCACCCGGCTCAACGAGCCGTTTTCGGATTGATGCGCCAGGCCTACTCCGTTGCTCAGCTCACTCGGAAGGAGGAAATCGTGGGGCAAGCGCTCGACCTGGCCCAGTGGGACTTGCTTTCGCTGATTCACAGGATTCTGATCTCCAATGGCCATAGGAAAGAGCCGTGTTATCTCACTCCAGAGCAATGGAGGCAACTGGAAGGCGACAACGTGGTCGGCGAGATACATAAGGCCTTTGAAAACTTCATCGTATCAGTGAGTGAGTCTCAACTTTGATGAGCGAATGGCATAGGAAGGGTACATCGTGAGAGTAGCGTTTCTTTCGTGGGAGTCTCTCCACTCCATCGCAGTAGGCGGGGGGGCTGTGCACGTCACAGAGCTAGCGGCGGCCCTGGAGCGAAAGGGACACGACGTACACATTTTTACCAGAATGGGGCCCAATCAACCCTTCTACCAGTGCATTGACGGGGTCCACTATCACCGTTGCCCGTTTGATCTGAATCCACACTTCCTGACCGAAGTGAACAACATGTGCCGATCGTTTGTTCATCACCTCTGGCAAACGGAAGACTACATCGGCCCGTTCGACATCATCCACGCCCACGACTGGCTGACCGCCAAGGCACTGGTGTGGGCCAAGGACGGGCGCGGGCGACGCTCGGTTTTTACCATCCATTCGACAGAGTTCGGGAGATGCGGAAACAACCATTGGAACGGCAATTCGGAGATCGTTAGGTCCTACGAGTGGGAAGCGACCTTTAGAGCGGATCGGGTGATCGCGGTCTCGAAGACTCTAAGAAAGGAGGTAATGCAAATATACGGCGTGCCGGAATGGAAGATTTCTACCGTATACAACGCGGTGCCGGTTCACAATTTCGACGGCTGGATCAATCCGTCGGAAGTGAAAGGCCGCCTGGGAATAGGACCGGTGGACCCTACCTTTCTTTTTGTCGGTCGCATGGTCTACCAAAAGGGTCCTGACCTGTTGATCGAAGCGATTCCTTCGGCGCTGAATTACAACCCCAGGGCCAAGTTCATATTCGCCGGCGATGGCGATATGCGTACGGGACTGGAGAATCGGGTACGGCAGCTCAATATCGGACACGCTACCAGGTTCATGGGACACGTCACCGGTCATCCGCTGGCCGACTATTATCGCGCCTGCGACGCCGTGGTTGTGCCGAGCCGAAACGAGCCCTTCGGCATCGTGGTGCTCGAGGCCTGGGCGGCGGGCAAGCCGGTCATCGCCACGGCCAACGGGGGGCCGCAGGAGTTTGTGCGGCACGGCGTGACGGGTTTGATAGTCTACCCCGCCACCGAGTCGGTGGCCTGGGGACTAAGAACCATTTTGGGCAACTTCGACCACGCGCGGTGGATGGGCCGCAACGGGCGCTTTGCTGCCGAGACCGCGTTCACCTGGGATAGCGCGGCGGACCAGGCGCTCCAGGTCTATTACCAGATTGCGGGGTAAGCAGAATGCGGGTAGCTTTCTTATGCGCCGGCCAGGCCGGGGCTCATTCCTTCGACGACGGTTCGACCCGCCTCGCCAACGATTTGGCGCTGGCCGTCGCAGCCAAGGGACACGAGGTGCACCTTTTTGAAGCCCTGCTCGCCAGAAACTCCGGTTACCGCAAGCTCGACGGCCTTCACTCCCACACTGTGAGTGCCAATGCCAACAACGGTAAGCTGCAGGATACTATCGAACAGGGCATGCTGTATTATCTCAGGTCCACCCAGTGCGTCGCCGGCCCGTTTGACATAATCCACTGCTTCGACTTCGCATTCCTGCCGGTCGCCGGATACATGATGGCCTCTGGTAAGTCCAGGGCTTTTCTGTCCGTTGCCACGGAGCAGGCCGCTACCCCGTGGAATCTAATGGCGGCCAATGCTCGGAGCTGGAACCTGGAAGAGACCGTGGATCGAGTTGTCGCTTCGAGCGCTTCTCTAAGAGAGAAGCTGCTTTCCCGGCTCAAGCTCCGCGACTCCAAGGTGGTGGTGGTGGGAAATGGGGTGGAGCTGGACAGGTTCAGCAAATGGGTGGACCCCGGCAAAGTGAAGCTGCGACATCAGATGGGACCGCTGGACCTGATGCTCCTTTTTGTGGGCGAGCTGAGTCACAGGTGCGGAGCGGAGCTTCTCGTGGAGTGCGCGTTTGGATTGGTCCGGGAGTTCGGCGCACTCAAGGTCGTTTTCGCCGGAGATGGTCCGCTGCAGCCCTATCTGCGAGAGCGCGCCAGAGTGCTCGGGATCGAAGGATCGGTTCGATTCCTTAGTTTCCTGCCGGATGACCAGGTCGTAGACCTCTACAACGCCTGCAATCTGGCGCTGGTTCCGAGCGACGAAAAATACGCGTCAAAGATATTGCTCGAGGCCTGGTGCGCCGGCAAACCGGCCGTCGTATTCGGCGAAGCGCTTCCCGAGTTTGCCCAGGCGGGAAGCGATGTCCTCGCGGTCGAAAATGATTCGGAATCGGTTAGAGAAGCTATCCGATCGATGCTACTGGATCCGGCGCGGGCGAAGGCGATGGGGGACCGCGCGTGGAGGAAGGTCAGCACGGAGTTCTCTTGGAACGCGATAGCCGGTAAAACGATCGACATGTACTCAAATGCGATTTCTGGGAGGATGCTCTGGTGAAATGCTGGTACTGTGAGAGTGAAGCTAGGGGAGTCTGTGCGGCCTGCGGGCGAGCCATATGCCACGAACACGCCAACCTGCACGATCGATTGACTATTACCAAATCCGATACCTGCACGGGATATGCTTCCTACTACGACGTATACAATTCCCTGAAATGCGCCGATTGCCGGTTGGAATGGTCGTCGCACATCCCACCGCAGCAGTAAAGCCAAGGGGAGTGCATGAGGGGTCACCCGATGGGCCACGGATAAACCTATAACAAATCGGAGGGGAATGGTAGATAAAGTCGCCATCTATACTATCATACATCAGCCCAGGAGACTTAGACTTCCGGCGTATCCCCTGGATCCAGCGGCCTCTATCGACGAAATCGAGCGAGGCATCTTTGACGATGCCCTCAATCAGTATTACTTCGAGAAGGTGGCCAGGTATTGTTACCATCCGGCCATCGAGTTGTTCCTGGATCTGGTGGGGAAAGGCTTCCATTTCTCCATGGGCATCACCAACTCGTTTCTCGATCAGGCCATACGATGGGATATGCCGCTGGTGGATAAGCTGAAGGCTCTGGTTGGGCACCCCAACGTGGAGCTGGTATGCGTGGAGCCCTACCACAGCTTCATCTTTTACGTAGACATTCAGAAGTTCCAGGAGCGGATGAGGTGGGCCAGGCGATATCTCACCAAGTTCTTCGGCAAGCGACCGGAGGTGGCCGAGACCACCGAGATGTTTATGTCGCGGCATCTCTACAACGCGCTGGAGCGGCTCGGCTTCAAGGCCACCCTGGTTGAAGGAAGGGAACGCGCGCTTGGGTGGCGTTCTGCGACTTATCTCTATAACCAGGGCAAGAAGATGGCCGTCTTCGCCCGCCACAAAGACCTGAGCGACGACGTGGGATACCGCTTCTCCCAAAGGTCCTGGGAAGGCTATCCCCTGAACGCCAGCACCTATTCGGAATGGATTCGCTCGACCGGCGGCGACGTGGTGTTCGTGGGGTGGGATTTCGAGACCTTCGGCGAGCATCACAACCGGGACACCGGGATCTTCGATTTCCTGAGGTGGCTACCCGGAGAGCTACACTACCGTGGAGTGCAAACCCTGACCTTTAGCGAAACTTTGGAGAAGCTCAAGCGCGATACGTTTCCCATCGACTTGCCGGTGCATCCCGTTACCTGGGCGGGCTTGAATGGTGACCAGCGCTTCTTCTTCGGCAACCCCGCTCAGTTCCAGATACTCCTTTCTATGCATCACGCCTACAACATCGCCCGCCTGAGTGGCAACCGGAGGCTGATGGACATCGCCCTCTGGCTGTGCCAGTCGGACAACCTGCACCTTCTGCAATGGCAAAACAGCGCCGATACCTCCGAGGCCGAGGTATCTTCGTATTTCACGCCCAGCTACTGGTGGGCCCTGGGGGCCAACAGGATTCCCACCGAATTGCAGCGGGTGTACGAGCAGTTCATTTCATACGCATCGCACCTAATCAGCCTGAAAAAGCCGCGGCTCAAATTCACTGAAGAGCAGCCCAAGAACAAAGAGGTCGCCTTCGAGATACACGCCCCGCGGGCCGAGAGCGTGTCCGTGATCGGCGACTTCACGGGCTGGAAGGCGACTCCCGTTCCCCTAAGGCCCGAAACCGACGGCCACTGGCGGGGCAGCGTATGTCTGGATCCCGGCATTTACGAGTACAAATACCTGGTCGACGGCCGCTTCCTGTGTGATCCCTCCTGCCATGAGCTAGTCCCCGACGGCTTCGGCGCCGCCAATTGCGTGCTTACGGTGGAGTAGCAACTGGGGCTAGCTCGTCCTGAAATCCATCTTGAAGCTGGCACCGACCGTGCCCTGGCATTCCTGCGCCTCGCTTGGGAAGCCCCAGCCCTTGTCCCCTACGCGTTGGCCGGGGACGCAGCCGGCAATTTGTAGGTAGCGTCGTTCGGCTCGGGCGGCTGGCACCTGATGTTCGCTGGGCACTTTCTCCTGGCTGTGCCAAGGGAGTACGTCGTGCGGATCGGCAAGGACGGGACCGTGAGAAAGGTTATCGACAACCTGAATAATCCGGCTGGGTTGGCCAGCGATAGGGACGGCAACCTCTGCGTGTCGGTAGTTTACTCGAAGACGCTCAAGTTCACGCTGGTCGTGGTTCCCGAGGGCGAAGGAGAGGTCTTCATTGAGGCCGGGGAGGCCACCCTGTTCCTCCCGCTCAGACCGGGCAAACCTGGACCGAGAGCTAGAAAGTACTGGGATTAAGTATGGTGTACCGCTATTCCCCGTATTCCCAGGGTCTTTTAGTTTTCATTTTGTTCGGACAATTCCGACCATCGCGAGGGCCTGGCAAGGATGGGCTGTGTTGCGTCTCAGCGCCTCGGCGATGTTGGTAGCGCCCTTCAGGTGCAGTAGCCCAATGGCTGTGTTTCGAAGGGCCGCCATCACCTCGGGAGCGGCGCCCTTCCGTACTTGGCTAGCATCTTCCCCA
>JAMDCE010000709.1:8500-9559 GCA_023489135.1 Chloroflexota bacterium | reverse complement strand
CCACTTTCCATATTCACTTGTTAGATTGGCGGACTAACTTGGTACTCAGGTGGGTAAAACCCCTGCGCAACGAAAGAGACTACACGGCAGAGGATGCAATACTCTCTATCCCTGCTCAGGCGCCGGGTGGGCAAGCCATTTCTACTTTAGTATACCATCTTCGAATCGGATGTCAATACCTTTGGCTGGTATTTTGAGTACTTTTGGGCGCGATGTGCAGTACTATAGTACCGACCATCAGTGAAGGTGGAAAGGATTCAAGAAAAGAACGCTGTGTTCGCGATATTGCGTTTAGGGAGGGTATTGTCACTTATTTTGCGCTCTTTTCGAAAGTCGAGCACGATTTAGCAAAAAGAGCGCAATTTTCTGGACACTACCTTAGGGAGTGAAGGCGCACTCCGGGCACAGATCTTGCGGTGGTCGGAATTGGCCAGAATAAACGGTCTGGTCGGTAGTGCTCACTGGCGACCAGACCGGGTGCTTGGAGGTGAGGCAATGATCGAGCAAGAGATAGCCGTAGAGGCGCGCACAAGAGAGATTTATGGCAAGATCAATCGGATCGTGGATCCGGAGCATCCGACTGAATTGGAGAAGACGCACGTGCCGGTGGTTCAGCTAACCAGCACTCCTGTTGCTGGCGAGCCTGTAGAGGTCCTGGTTCGGGTGGGTCAAGAGAATCATCCGATGGACCCCGAGCACCATATCGAGTGGATTGACCTGTACGAGAACGAGGTGTTTCTGAGCAGATTGACTTTTGTCCCGGTCGCCACCCGGCCGGTGGCCGTACTGCAAATAGCTTTGGAAGAACCGACCAAATTACGGGCCGTCGCCTTCTGCAGCAAATACGGTCTCTGGGAGGGGAGCACTGAGGTGAAGGTATCCCGGCCATCTTGACATCGTCCTGCTTTTTCGCTACCATAATCCGGTACAATGAAAAGAGGCGATGACGGAAAGAGTAGGCAGACACAGCGCTCCAGAGAGTTTGGGTATGGTGCGACCAAATGCGGTTGGCCTGCCGAAAATCGTTCCTGAGCCACCAACCGAACGGGAAAAAAGTCA
>JAMDCE010000709.1:0-8490 GCA_023489135.1 Chloroflexota bacterium | reverse complement strand
CAAAAGAATCTCGCGGTGCCGTTGACCGTTATAGCAACGAGGGTGTGAACACGCATCCTGCCGAGTGAGCGGAAGCGCTAATTGGGGTGGTACCGCGAGATTCTTTTGAACCAGTTTGTTTGTGATCTCGTCCTCATGGTGGGGGCGAGTTTTTGTTTTGTAGTCTTCGGTTGAATCCTCGTCTCCCGAGCCGTCGGGCGCATCCTTTGCACAGAGGTATCGAAACACCAGAGCTTGAGGTAGAGAATATGGAAAGTGGGCAGAAGGCCAAACTGTTCAAAGAAGTTGACAGCAAAGTGGAGTTTCCACCTCTGGAAGAGCGAATCATCCAGTTCTGGGAAGATGAACATATATTTGAGAAGAGCCTCAAGATCAGGGAAGGAGACCCACGTTACGTTGTCTACGAGGGTCCTCCCACGGCCAACGGTCTCCCTGGGGTGCATCACGTTCTGGCCAGGATATTCAAGGATATTTTTCCTCGCTTCAAGACGATGAAGGGATTCTATGTTCCGCGGCGAGGCGGATGGGACTGCCACGGCTTACCTGTTGAGCTGGAGGTGGAGAAAGAGATTGGGATCAAAGACAAACAGGCCATCGAGGCCTTTGGTGTTGGCAAGTTCAATGCCCTCTGCCGCGAGTCGGTCAAACGGTATGTAGCCCAGTGGGAGGAGATGACCAAACGCATCGGCTTCTGGGTCGACATGCGTAATGCTTACTGGACAATGTCCTCCGATTACATAGAGTCCGTATGGTGGATTCTGAGACGGCTTTGGGACATGGGCTTGTTGTATAAGGGCTACAAGGTGGTTCCGTACTGTCCCCGTTGTGGGACCCCCCTTTCCAGCCACGAGGTGGCCCAAGGTTACGCCGATGTGGAGGATCCCTCCATCTACGTGAAGTTCGAGTTAGAGAACGAGCCCGGAACCTTCTTCCTCGTCTGGACGACGACGCCGTGGACGCTTCCAGGAAACGTCGCTTTGGCCGTCCACCCCGATTTCAAGTACGTGATGATCCAGCAGGATGGGGACAGACTGATCCTGGCCAAAGACCTCTTGGAGCAGGCCATCATAGGCGAATACAAGGTCATCCGGGAGATGGATGCCTCCGAACTTGCTGGGAAGAAGTACAAGCAACTGTACCCGTTTGTGAAACCGGATAAGCGGGCGCACTTCGTTATCTCGGCTGAATTTGTGACTGCTTCAGACGGCACGGGCATCGTTCACATCGCCCCGGCCTTCGGCGAGGATGACCTGCGCGCCGGAGAGGAATACGGTCTGCCTGTCATCCAGCCGGTCGATCTGAGCGGCCGCTTCACTTTAGAGGTAGACCCCTGGGCCGGCCTCCTGGTCAAAGAAGCCGATCCCAAGATCATTGCTGACCTTAAGGGGCGGGGGGTCTTGTATCGCTCTGAGAAAGTGCTTCACAGCTATCCATTTTGCTGGCGCTGTGACACGGCCTTGATTTACTATGCTCGATCCTCCTGGTTTGTCGGGATTACCAAAGTAAGAGATCAACTGGTCGAGAACAACCGCCGTATAAACTGGTACCCGGAATACATCAAGGAGGGGCGGTTCGGCAATTGGCTCGAAAACGCCCAGGACTGGGCTCTTTCGCGAGAACGTTACTGGGGCACGCCACTTCCCATATGGGAGTGCGGAGATTGTAAGGCAAGAGAGTGCATAGGAAGCTTCGCGGAGCTCTCTCAGCGGGCCGAATCACCTCTGCCAGCGGATTTTGATCCTCACCGTCCTTATGTCGACGAAGTCACTTTGTCTTGCTCTGAGTGTGGCGGAACAATGGCCAGAGTGCTCGACGTAATTGACTGCTGGTTCGATAGCGGGTCGATGCCGGTGGGTCAGTGGCATTATCCCTTCGAGAACGAGGACGAGTTCAGAGTATCGTTCCCGGCTGATTTCATCTGCGAGGCCGTGGATCAGACGCGGGGCTGGTTCTACTCGTTGCACGGCATCGCCACCCTGCTTTTCGATGAGCCAGCCTACAAGAACGTCATCAGCCTGGGTTTGGTTCTTGGAGAGAACGGCGAACGGATGAGCAAATCCCGAGGGAACGTCGTCGATCCGTGGTCAGTCTTGAACAAGCACGGAGCCGACGGTTTGCGCTGGTACCTCTTCACCGCCTCACCACCCGGCAACGCCCGGCGTTTCTCGGGAGATTTGGTCGGAGAGGCCGTTCGCCGGTTCTTGCTCACGCTCTGGAACACTTACTCCTTCTTCGTCATTTATGCCAACATCGATGGTTTCGATCCGAGAGGACACCGCATTCCGACCGCCGAAAGGCCCGTCATGGATCGCTGGATAATCTCTGAGCTGAACAAATTGGTTTTGGATGTGGATACGTTGCTGGAGGACTACGATGTTGCCGGGGCCGGAAGGGCTTTGGAGGGCTTCGTAGATGAGTTGAGCAACTGGTATGTTCGGCGCAATCGCCGTCGTTTCTGGAAGAGTGAGAACGATGTAGATAAAGCCTCGGCTTACCTGACTCTCTACGAGAGTTTGACGACGTTGGCGAAGCTGTTGGCACCGTTCACTCCTTTTATCAGTGAGGAGATCTACGGCAGCCTCGTTCGATCCCTTGATGAGGGCGCACCGGAAAGCGTCCACCTGAGTCAGTTTCCCGTTGCCGATGTCACGCTCGTCGACGAGCAACTGTCGCTGGAGATGGAGTCGGCTATCCGCGTGGTGAGCCTGGGCCGAGCCGTGCGGAACAAGACCGGCCTGAAGGTGCGGCAACCCCTTTCTGAGGTCGTCGTGAAGACCAGGGACGCCTCGGAGTGGGCCGGACTTCGCAAGCTCGAGCAGGTGCTTCTGGAAGAGCTGAACGTTAAGCGATTGCGCCAAATCGACTCTGCAGCCGAGATATACGACTTCAGCGTTAGACCGAACCTCAAGCTCCTGGGACCAAAATATGGCAAGCTCGTTCCAAAGATTCAAGAGGCTTTGCAAAAGGGTGATACGGCAGCGCTGGGGCAGCAAGTGCAGTCTGGTCTGCCAATTCAAATAGAGGTCGAAGGACAGCCAGTGGTCCTTCTCCCCGAACAGTTGCTGGTGGAATCGAGAGTAAAGGATGGGTACAGCGCGGTAGAAGAAGCGGGTTATGTAGTAGCTTTGAATACGGCTGTTACCAGGGAACTAGAACTTGAGGGGGTAGTGCGGGACTTGGTGAGGTACGTCCAAAGCATAAGGAAATCTGCTGGCTTCAATATCGAGGACACCATAATGACCTACTACCAGCCCGATGGCTTCTTGCACGAAGCAGTGCACGAGTATGCCAGCTACATAAAAGGAGAGACCTTGTCTAAGGAGCTGATTCCGGGGTCTCCCCCTCCAGGGGCATACAGCGAGAAAGTAGCTATTGCTGGTCAGGCGATTGAGATCGGAGTAGTAAAGGTCAGCAAGTGAAGGTATAATCACGGCCAGAGTTTCATGGAGCGTTCTCATAATGACGCCAAGGTTTCGAATCTCTCGAGCGATTCTTGACGGCGAAACCGCCGATGTCTACTTTCTGCGTAGCAAGGAAGTGCTTCAGGCGGAGGGGCTGGACCCTGTTGTGACAATGGAGTTCTTCTCCTCGCGCCCGGGCTTGCTATGTGGAATCCTGGAGGCGCAGCAGGTGTTGGCGCAAACGTTGCCTGAAGACGCCGAAGTTATGGCCCTCTCTGAAGGGGAGGTTTTCGAGGCTAAAGAGGTCGCTCTCCGCGTTACCGCTCCGTACTCCGCGTTTGGACTCTATGAAACGGCTATTTTGGGGATGTTGGCTCATGGTAGTGGCTGGGCTACTGCGGCCAGAGAATGCGTAGAAGCGGCGGAAGGAATACCAGTGGTGAGTTTTGGGGCCCGTCACGTTCATCCCAACGTCGCCGGACTTATGGATTACGCGGCCATTGTCGGTGGCTGTGCTGGTTGCTCAACGGTCGAAGGCGCCAGATTGGCCGGCGTAGAGCCTTCCGGAACAATGCCTCACGCTCTGATCTTGATGTATTCCGGGATCCTGGGGGATACCGTCCGGGCGGCCGTGGCGTTCGACAAGGCTACTGCGTCTGACATCCCAAGAGTAGTTCTGGTCGACACTTTCAAGGACGAGGTTGAGGAGAGCCTTCGCGTGGCCAAAGAATTGGGGGAGAAGCTGCAAGGGGTACGACTGGATACTCCGGCGGAGCGGGGGCGTGTTACAGCGCCTCTGGTAGAGGAGGTTCGCGCCTGGTTGGACCTGGGGGGCTTTTCTCACGCCAAGATCATGGTTAGCGGGGGCTTGGATGTGGCGAGAATACGCTACTTTGTCGAACAGAAAGCCCCTATCGACATCCTGGGAGTGGGCAGTCATATCGCTGGGGCGAAACCCATCGATTTTACGGCCGACATAAAGGCGATCCAGGGGAAGCCCGTGGCCAAACGCGGAAGACTTCCCGGAATCACGCCTAATTCACGTCTCCAGAAGATTTCCCTCGCCCCTCGCGAATAATAAGGTCGTGTCCCTTGTCTCGGGATGATTACGTGCCTTCGACTCCGAAGGTTTTCAGCAGGGGACCTTCTGGAATTAAGCCATGGAACAACGCTACGCTATTCTAAGCGATATCCACAGCAATCTGGAAGCCTTGCAGGCGACGCTTGCGGATATGGATCGGCGAGGTATTCCCAACTTGGCCGTTCTTGGGGATACCGGAGGGAGAGGGTCTCATACGGAGGAATGCCTGGATCTCGTGCGCACTCGGGCGACAGTGGCTGTGTTCGGCAACTGGGAAGTCGCCACTCACGCCCACCTCTCTCTGGAGAATCGGGATTTCATCGAGTCTTTACCCTTTGTGGCCAGTTTAGGTGAAGCCCTGTTAGTTCACGCCAGCCCGGTTCGCTGCGATCACTGCGATTCGGTGAGGTCTCTTAAGCGGTTCATCGCCAACCTGGGTTCTAGCTACTGGCCATCGCGCTTCGACTATTTTCCGTATCTCAGTGGAAAGGGATCACTCGCCGTCGCTTCCGAGCGACTTAAGCACCTGGGGAAAAGGCTTCTCTTTCACGGTCACACTCATCGGCAACAGGTCTGGGTGAGCCGAGTGGATGGCGAGCTCGTCAAGGTAGGCCAGAGTCCGATCGATGTTTCCCCGGCCGACGGCGAATGCGCTTACCTGCTGGGGGTGGGCAGTGTGGGTCAGGCATCCGCCGGATTGGCCCAGTATGCCATCTGGGATATTGACGAGGAATTCGTCGAACTGGTGACGTTGGGTTGACCGATTTCCTAGGAGGCTCTGATTCGTGGAAGAGAATGACAAGGGCGGCACCAAGCTACGGGTCTTCATCGCTATCGAATTGCCGGAAGGCCTCAGAGATAGACTGAGTCAGGTGCAGAATCACCTCAAAACGAAGGGCTTCGGGGTTCGCTGGGTCAGCCCTACTGGCATTCACTTGACCCTCAAGTTTCTTGGCTACGTTCCAGAGGGACAGGTCGAACCCATCGCCGCCGGAGTCGCCCGGGCCGCATCTAAGGCGAAATCCTTTAGCCTCACGATGAATGGCCTCGGGATGTTTCCATCGCCACACCGGCCGCGGGTGTTGTGGGTTGGGATCGGGGGCGAGGCGGATCGTCTACGCGAACTTCAGGAACGAGTAGACGAAGAATTGGCCGCGCAAGGTTTCCCAACTGAGAAGCGGCCATTTTCTCCTCACCTCACGCTAGGAAGAGTTGACGAGAGAGTATCCCCAGCAGATAGGCAAAAGATCGGCGAAGCCGTTCAGGCGGCTAAAGTAAGTGACCTAGGTAGCTTTGAGGTGGGAGCGGTCTGCTTGATGCAGAGCCGCTTGCGCCCAACCGGGGCCGTCTACGAACGGCTTCGCAAGTTTAAATTGGCTTAGGGAGAGCCCAGGCGAAGGTTAGAAGGGTTAGGGGATAGGGGTTAAGGGTTAGAACGTTTCCGACTCTTGCCACCCTAACCCATAACCCGTAACCCTTAACCCCTAGATCGCTTCGCCTCTATAACCTAGGACCTATTGTTCCACAATTGGAATTGGAGGCAGGGTGATGTTGTTTGCCATTGGCGGGGCCGGTGAATGCGATGCTGAGATGGCCAGACTGGCCGAGGAAGTTGGCTGGGGTCTGGCCAAGGCGGGGGCCGTCCTGATTACCGGCGGCCTCGGCGGTGTGATGGAAGCGGCCTGCAAGGGAGCGAAGCGGGCCGGAGGGATGACCATTGGTATTCTGCCCGGCAGCAGCCGTCGCGAGGCCAATGAGTATGTGGATATTCCTCTGGTGACCGGCCTGGGTCACGCCCGCAACGTCATCGTGGCTGGCTCTGCGGACGTGTTCATAGCCGTAGGCGGAGAATATGGAACTCTGTCGGAGATTGCCCTCGCTTTGAAGATGGGTGTGCCGGTGATTGGTCTGCGGACCTGGGAGTTGGGCAAGCTTGGAAAGCCTTGCGAAGATATCCATGTGGCCCACACGCCCGAAGAGGCGGTGAAAGAGGCTTGCCGTCTGGCAAAGTCTCGGACAAAAGGCGTTTCAAGACCTACTCAACCTCCAGAATGAACGGTGTGCCCTCCCTCCGGCGCCATCCGTGTTTGATACCGCGTTGGCGCTATCCTCAGCCGTTGATCTCGTCTGAGGGCATCGGTCCAGCCAGAAAAAAGTTCCTTCAGCCCTTGTCGTTTCTGGAGGTAATCGGGGGTGTGACTTGTTTCACGCTCTTTTCTGAATCTGTCACACAACATCGAAGCCAAATGGAAGGTTGAGGGTTTTCGCCGCGGCGAAAACGACCGCCTATCCGGCGGACTGGGGTGTCCTTGAGAGGGATTAGGAGAAGAACAAAGGTTAAGATGCAGTACGTAGCCGTGGGCCCAGGCTGGAGCAGTCGTCCGAAATTGGAGGAAAGGGTAAGCATACGTTGCAGGGCCAACCGGTTCTTGGTGAAGATCCAGTGATACATGGTATAATTCTGTTTGGAGGTCAAACGCGGAAATGATCGATAGACTTGCGGAGATAGAAGGCCGCTACCTTGAACTGAATAGACTGATGGCCGAACCTGAGGTGGCAACCGATCCAGCGCGTCTCCAGAGTCTTGCCCGCGAGCACGCGGAGCTGGACCAGGTGGTGACCAAGTATCGCGATTACAAAGCGACTATGGAGGTTCTGGAGGAGACGCAAGGCCTGCTCAACGATGGCATTGACGAAGAGATGGTTGAGCTGGTCAAGGAAGAGATCGAGAGCCTGAAGGTTCGCCGCGAGCGATTGCTCGATGACATCAAGCTGCTTTTGCTGCCCAAGGATCCCAACGACGAGAAGGACGTTATTGTGGAGATACGGGCCGGAGCTGGCGGGGATGAGGCTGGCCTTTTTGCGGCCGACCTATTTCGGATGTACGCTAAGTATGCTGACAGGCGCGGATGGAAGATCGACATAATGACTTCCAACGAGAGCGGCATCGGCGGCTTCAAGGAGATTATTTTCGAGGTGAAGGGCGAAGGAGCGTATAGCCACCTCAAGTACGAAAGCGGTGTACACCGAGTGCAGAGGATTCCAGTGACGGAGTCTGGAGGACGCATCCACACCTCTACGGCGACGGTAGCAGTTCTTCCTGAGGCTGAAGAGGTCGAGGTTCAGATTAACCCCGACGATCTGCGGATCGACGTCTTCCGGTCTACGGGCCACGGCGGCCAGAGCGTCAACACCACCGATAGCGCGGTGCGGATTACGCATCTTCCTACCAGCCTGGTCGTGACCTGTCAGGATGAGAAGTCGCAGCTCAAGAATAAGACTAAGGCGATGGCCGTTTTGCGAGCACGCCTGTACGCCATAGAACTAGAGAAGCAAGAGAAGGAATTGGGGGCGGAGCGGCGATCCCAGGTAGGCACAGGAGACCGCAGCGAGAAGATTCGGACGTACAACTTCCCTCAGGACCGAGTGACGGATCATCGTATCAAGATGAGCTTGAGCAACCTGCCAGATGTCCTCGAAGGTAACATCGACCGGATGGTAGAGACGCTCCAAATTACCAACCAGACGGAGAGACTCAAGGTCGTGGGAGTGTGAGACGAGTTTCTATTGAAGGGACGAGCTCTGGGCTCGTCCCTTTTTTCGTGGGCAGGGAATATCACGACGACGCGGGAAGGGTGCGGTTTTTCAGCGTCGGCCTAATTCTTCGTTCGCTTCTTGCCTGATCGAGGAGACTTGTTATATAATCTGCTAACATGATCCCTCTCCTGCTTCCCACTTCCAGGCAGGATTCACGAGAGTAACGCGAGGAAAGAAGATGCCTTTAGCCACAATTGAAGAGGCAATTGAGGACTTTCGACAGGGAAAGTTCCTTATCGTAGTGGATGATGAAGACCGTGAGAACGAAGGCGACCTCACCGTCGCGGCCGAACTGATTACGGCCGAGCATATCAACTTCATGGCTAAATACGGCCGAGGCCTGATTTGTCTTCCTGTCATCGGCGAGCGGCTCGACGAGTTGGAAGTACCGATGATGGTTGATAAGAACAC
>JAMDCE010000687.1 GCA_023489135.1 Chloroflexota bacterium | reverse complement strand
GGATCCATGCGTCCGACTGATGATCATCGGCAGCGAGAACGATGACCGGCCCTTCTTGGAGATGGTGGAATCGATTCGCGGCACCTTCGTCATCGAGGATCACTGCACGGGATCGAGGTACTTCTGGGACGATGTGGAGCCGCAGGACGACCGGCTTCAGGCAATCGGCAACAGGTACTGCGACCGCGTTCCCTGCCCCAGCAAAGACTGGGGGATGGAAGATTGCTCCCGAACGCGCTTCGACCATATTCTTGGGTTCGCCAAGGACTACCGTGTTCAGGGAGCCATACTTACCCAACAGAAATTCTGTGATCCTCACGAGCTCGATATTCCCAGCTTGAGAAAGCTACTGGAGGGCAACGGCATACCGTGCTACTTCCTCGAATTCGAGGTCACCGTTCCCGTTGGGCAGTTCAAGATCAGGGTCGAGGCCTTCATCGAGCAAATACTGGCTGAAGAACTATTTGCATAGTGCCGGGTAGGAGTAAGGAGGAACTATGTCGCTGTATAAGACCAAGGCGCTTGATTGCTGGGGGAAAGCTAAAGAACTCAGAGCGAATTACTACATCGACTATAAAGAGGCGCACGACCGAGGAGCTCTGCGTTGGGCCGGCGGCACCTGGAGCTTTGATGCGGTCCCTCACGCACTCGAGGGCGAAGTGTACGGGCTGACCGACGAACCCTACGGTGCGAGTGTCGGCCACGATCCACAGCTTCAGGTGAGGTACCAGGAGGCGGCCGAGGGTAGGTTCGGCTGCGCGCGGGACCTATGCGCTTACATGAGGAGCTACTGGGGCAGCATTATTCTGGACGAGTACGCCTTCGGCGGCAGGTGGCCCCATCCCGACTTCATCTTCCAGAGCCACATTTGCTGCTCGCACGCCAAATGGCTTCAAGTAGCTTCTGAGCTGGAGGGCAACGTGCCTTACTTCAGTTTTGACGTCGGCGCCGGTCCCTACGATAAGATCGGCGAGCGACAGATAAGATACGTTGCGGATCAGCTCCACGACGGCATCGCATTCATGGAGAAGACCACCGGCAGGAAGATCGACGACGAGAAACTGGCCCAGAGAGTCAAAGCCACCTACGATACCTGCTGCTATTGGGCCAGGACCTGCGAGCTGAACAAAGCCGTCCCCGCCCCGCTGGACGAGAAAAGCATGTTCTCGCTTTATGCGCCGAGCGTGCTCGAGAAGTCAAACCCGAAATACGCCGACTTCTACAAGAACATCCTCTATCCCGAGGTGAAGGAACGCGTGGCCGAAGGCATCGCCGCCGTAGGGGACGAGCGATGTCGTATGCTGGGCGATAGCCAACCGCCCTGGGGCTTCCTAAAGATCTACCGCTACCTGGAGAAGTATGGCGTGGTCTCGGTAGCAAACCTCTACACCTTCGCCCTGACCGGATGGTGGAAGGTAGACGAGAAGGGGGACATGGTGCCCTATCCTACCCTCGAGGAGCAGGGGATCACAATCACCAGCCGTGATCAGGCTCTGATGCTGCTGGCCGAAGGTGAGCTCAAAGGCAAGCTGCTGTGGGCCGTGTGGTATGGCGCCAAGTATAAGAACGACTTGATGATCAAGCTAGCCCAGCAGTGGAAATGCGACGCCGCGATCCTGCACCTCAATCGTGGCTGCGAGGGTACCGCTATGCACCAGATGCAGGCGAAGCAGGCCCTGCAAAACATCGGGTTGCCGACGTTGACCTTTGAGGGCAACATGGGAGACGAGAGGGAGTTCGACGAGGCACGAACCCATAGGCTCATCGATCTGTTCGTCTCCGAGACCTTAGGACTCAAGAAAGTGGCCGTGTAGCAAAGGAGGAGAAGAAGATGAAGTCGGGAGTTGATGTGGGCGGCAAGAACGTCCACGTGGTAATACTGGAGGATGGCGAGATTGTGGCGCAGGCATCGGCGGCAGGCGGCATTAACAAGGCCGAGGCGGCCGAGCAGGTCTACGATGAGGCATTGAAGAGCATCGGGATCACGCGAAACGATGTCGCTCGAGTGGTGGCCACGGGCAGTTCCGGACAGAGGGTTCGCTTCGCCGATAGCTACATCCCGGACGCCGCGGCCGACGCAAAGGGAACAGCCAAGCTCATCCCTTCGGCCAGAACGATCATCGACGTGGGAGCAGAAGAAGGCCGAGCGATAAAGATCAACGCCGAGGGCAAGGTCCAGGACTTCGCGGTCAATGAGCGATGCGCAGCCGGCACCGGCACCTTCGTCGACACGATGGCTAGAGCCCTGGAAATGCCCACCGAGCAGATGGCCAAGCTATCCCTGGAATCCACGCGTTCCGTCCCGATGAACGCCCAGTGTGCCGTGTTCGGGGAATCCGAAGTAGTCTCGTTGATTCACCAGAAGCTGTCCAAGCCGGACATCGCACGAGCCGTCCACGACGCTATAGCCGGAAGGATCGGCTCTGTGGCCCGCATAGTCGGGCTGCAAGACGATGTCGTGATGGTTGGAGGGGTCGCCAGGAACGTCGGCTTCGTGGACTCCCTCAAGAGGGACCTTGGCATCGACGTGAAGGTGCCCAATGGTCCCGACTTCGTCGGCGCACTCGGCGCCGCGGTTGCTGCCGCCTCCGGGGTTACCGAGGAGAAGGTGGAGGCCAAGGTTGTGGAGAAAGACCGCGTCGAGGAAGGCAAATAGCAGGGTGCAAGTACTTTCAAGGAGGTTAGACAAATGGTTGACATAGCCGAGGCCAAACCAGTTGAGTTTTGGAGATGGCCCGAGTACAGCTGGAATAATCCAGCCATCGATTGGCAAAAAGGCAAATATATCACTGCCGGTGTTGACGTCGGATCGGTTAGCTCCAAGGCAGTGATTATGGTCGACGGCGAGTTCTATGCTTACGGCAGCATGCGGACCGGTTCCGATAGCCCGGAGAGCGCCTTGAAGGTTACGAGCAAGGCCATGGAAGGCACCGGAATGACGATCGACAACCTCGACTACTGCATCGGAACCGGATACGGCCGGGTAAACGTGCCGATGGCGCAGCAGACGATCACCGAAATCGCCTGCCACGCCAGAGGTGCCAACTATATGTACGGGCCGGACGTCAGGACGGTTCTGGACATGGGCGGCCAGGACTGCAAGTCCATTCGCTGCGACCACCAGGGCAAAGTCTTGAAGTTCCTGATGAACGACAAGTGCGCCGCCGGCACGGGCCGCGGTATGGAAGTGTTCGCCGACCTGATCAGGGTTCCGGTGTGGGAGATCGGTCCCCGCTCCTTTGATATCGACAAAGACCCGGATCCCATTAGCAGCACTTGCGTTGTGTTCGCCAAGACCGAGGTGGTTGGTCTTCTTCAGGAAGGCGTGCCCGAGAACGAAATCATGGCCGCCTACTGCAGCGCTATGGCCCACCGGGTATGTGAGCTGCTGAACCGCCTCGGGGTAGAGGAGAAGTTCGCCATCACCGGCGGCATTGCCAAGAATCCAGGCGTTGTGAAGAGGGTAGAGGCAGAGCTGAAAACTAAAGCCGCCGAGCAGGTGTGGGTGCGCGACGACATGGCGAAATCCAACATCCCATTTGACACTATGATCGCCGGAGGAATCGGAGCTGCGCTCTTCGGATTCGCCATGCTCGAAAGAGGCAAAGCGAAGAGCGCCAGAAAGGCGTAAGGGCTACTATGCAGGCATTTTACGGTTTCAAAGACGGGACCGGCGACTGGTTCCTCGCGGTTGACACGGATAACTGCAATGGCTGTGGCAAGTGCGAAGAGGCCTGCCCGGCACACATCATCGAAATAGCGGACGACGAGTTCGATCCCTTCCGGGAAGAGCAGGTGGCGCGGGTGAAGGGAGAAGAACGCAACAAGCTTCGATACAGTTGCGCTCCCTGCAGGCCCGGCTACGGCGATGCCCCCACCCCTTGCGCGGCATCCTGCCAAGGGAACGCCATTACACACTCAGAGGGCTGGAAGCTCGTCTACGGGCGGTAATGGTAGCCAACCGAGCCCCGAAAGCAAGTGGGGCGCGCGCCGACGCGTGCCCCACGAGTGCTATGTTCCAAGTGCTATGTTCAATGGACTGGATGGATATGATTACAGTAATCATTGATGAAGTTAAGGTTACCGTGCCCGCTGGGACGACGATTATGGACGCCGCGCAACAGGCCGACATCTACATCCCCCACATCTGCTCCCACCCCGACCTACCCCCTGTAGAACTGATGAAGCCGGCAGAGGCTGTCTACCGCGGAGACGTCCGCCTGGAAAACAAGAAACCGGATCTGCACTACGATGGTTGTCAGTTGTGCACGGTACAGATCGAGGGACGAGACGGGGTCCATCGCGCCTGCTGCACCCCGGTCGCCGAAGGTATGGTGGTTCGCACCAGTACCCCTGACGTTCAGGAGATCCGCCGCGACCGGCTGATGTTCCTCCTGGCCAAGCATCCTCACGCCTGCCTCACCTGTGCCCAGAAGGAAGGCTGCGCACGGTTCCCGTGCTCGATGAACACCCCTGAAAAGGAAAGGTGCTGTCCCAAGTTCGGCAACTGCGAATTCCAGCGGGTAACAGAGTACGTGGGAATCAAGAAAGAGACACCTCGCTACGTGTTTGCCAACCTCCCTATAGTGACCGACGAACCGCTCTTCAAGCGGGACTACAATCTCTGCATCGGTTGCGGTCGCTGCATCCGGGTCTGCGAGAAGGTCCGTGGGGTAGGAGCCGTCGATTTCGTTTTCGACCAAGAAGGACGGGTCACAGTAGGCACGACCGCGCCAATCCTCAAGGATTCGGCGTGCCGCTTCTGCACCGCTTGCGTCGAGGTCTGCCCCACAGGAGCCCTGGTCGATCTGGAGCTGAAGTCCGGAGATCGCGAGGCCGCGCTCGTTCCCTGCCGTGAGGCCTGCCCGCTCCACATCGACGTCCCTAAGTACCTGCGCCTTATCAGCGAAGGACAATTCTCCGAGGCCACAGCCGTAGTGCGCGAGAAGGCCCCGACCCCTCTGGTGCTGGGCACGGTCTGCTTCCATCCCTGCGAGTCGGCCTGCCGGCGTGGCGAGGTATCCGAGCCAATGGCGATATGCTCGCTGAAAAGGGCCTGCGCGGAGAGGGACGACGGACTGTGGAAATCGACCATCGCCAAGAAAGCCGGCACCGGCAAGCGAGTGGCGGTCGTCGGGTCCGGGCCTTCGGGTCTCAGCGCCGCTTACTACCTGGCCAAAGCCGGCCACGCTGTGACCGTCTACGAATCGCAGCCGGAAATCGGCGGAATGCTCCGCTATGGAATCCCCGAATACCGGTTGCCGGCCGAAGCTCTGGAGAAAGACGTCGAAGCCATCGCCGGATTGGGAGTGGAGTTCCGCACCAATTCCCCGGTGGGCAGCGGCACGTCGTTGGAATCCTTGAAGGGCGAGTACGACGCCGTGTATATCGGCGTTGGCGCTCAACTAAGCAGGAGACTTCCCCTCGAAGGCGCAGACCTCGACGGCGTGCTCTGGGGCATGGACTTTTTGCGAGCCGCCAGGAAAGGGAGCAAACAGCCCATCGGAGCAAGCGTCGTAGTAATCGGCGGCGGAAACGTGGCCATCGACGTTGCCATGGTGGCTCGACGCCTGGGCGGCAAGAACGTTCAAATGGCCTGCCTCGAATCGAGGGCTGAAATGCCTGCGTTTGAGTGGGAGATCCAGGAAGCTATAGAAGCAGGGATTGGCCTCAATCCCTCCTGGGGTCCCAGAAGGGTCGTCGGCGCCGCTGGCAGGGTGACGGGCATCGAGGTGAAACGCTGCATCCGGGTCTTCGACGAGGATCGCCGATTCAACCCGGCCTACGATGAGTCCGATACCAGGGTCCTGGAATGCGATACCCTTATTCTCGCCATAGGACAGGCTTCGGACCTATCGCCGCTGGGGCAGGATTCGGCGGTTCGCTCCGCTCGCGGGCTTATCTCCGTGGACGGATCGATGGCCACGTCGGCAAACGGAATCTTTGCCGGGGGCGAAGCGGTCAGTGGCCCCGCTTCCGTGGTTCAGTCAATGGCCAGCGGCAAGGCCGCGGCCGCGGCCATAGACAGATACCTGGGCGGCGACGGCAATTTTGACGAGGAATTGGTGAAGGTGGAGCCGGCCGACGCGCACCTCGGTCGCGACGAGGGGTTCGCCTACCGAGGGCGTGTGAAGATGCCTTGCGTTCCTCTGGAAGAGCGACTCGGCGGGTTCTCCCAGGTGGAGCTGGGCTACACCGCCGAGCAAGCGATAGAGGAGGCCAAGCGCTGCCTGCGATGCGACCTGAGGCTCCAGCTCAACAAGCCCGTCTTTGCTCCCAAAGAGGAACTGTGGATCGAGTTCACCTCGGACGGCGTAAGCCAGGTCCCGACCAGCGAGGGGGTCTACCAGCTGCTCGACGATCAGAAAGAAGTCATCTATATCAAGGGAGCTATGAACCTGCGACGGGAGCTGGAGGAGCAACTGGAACTGAGGGACAAGGCTCGCTACTTCATCTACGACCAGGAACCGATGTACACCAAGAGGGAGAGCGAGCTCCTTCAGCAATACATGTCTCAGCACGGTTCTATGCCCGAGGGCAATCAAGATCTGGACGATCTCTTCTAGCTTCTCGGTCGGCTGCTCGCAATGTCTTGCAATGCGTCAGGTAATATGATAGAATTCAGTTTGGTCAGCGGCGAATGAGTTTCCGCTGACCAAGTTGACTCTGGGGCGACTAGCTCAGCTGGTCAGAGCGCACGGTTCACATCCGTGAGGTCACAGGTTCGATCCCTGTGTCGCCCACCCCCGTCCTTATTATGGGAAGGACTCCGGCCGAAGTGGCGGAACCGGCAGACGCGCTACGTTCAGGGCGTAGTGGGCTAAACGCCCGTGGGAGTTCAAATCTCCCCTTCGGCACCATCACTTAAGAGACCTCAGGTATGCCACGATCGCGTTTAGATCCTCGTCACTAAGGCTCGACGCAGGAAACGGAGGCATACTCCCGCGCCCCTGACGTATCACGGTCTTCAAACTATCGTCATCGGAGTATTTGCTGTTGAACTGTGGCCCGTGCAGGGTAGGCCCCACTCCTGCTCCCCTATTTGGATGGCAGACGGCGCATTGGGCATCAAATGCCTCCGGACCGGCGAGAATGTCGCCGGTTGCCGTCTCGGATACCTTTGATGCAAGAGCGGGAGACCGCGCAGTGCTCTCCCCTGGCGATTCCAGTGGGGACGGGGGACGCATTCGGCCGGCTCGGTCCATCGATTCCAGTTGGTAAAGGCCAAAGGAAAGCAATCCTCCAAGTAACGCTCCCAGAAGGATCAAACCTATGCCGGCTGCCTGCCCTAGCCTCATTTTTCCTCCCTACACACCTGCCCGACGTAACGCTCCTGCTATTTCAGCGTGGAAAGATACTGAGCCATCTGATCCGCCTGCTCCTTGGTTACTTGGGGAGAGAAGGCGGGCATCGTAGCCCCCGGGTTGACGCTCTTTGGATCCTCAATATAAGAGGAGATGTAAGCCGGATCGCGCCGTGAGCCAATGCCTTCCAGGCTGGGACCCGATTGGCCCCCCTGCCCATTGACCGCGTGGCAGGCGGTGCAGCCCTGCTTCTGAACCAGTTGACGCCCCGCGGACTCGGCCGGCGACAGGCTAGCCTTCGCCCCCTTGACTTCCGAAAGGGGCGTGCTCTGGAAGGCAAGAAGCGTCAGCACAATTACAGCCACAATCGCCACGGACGCCACCGTCATTCCAATGGGGCGATAGCGCGGAGAGCGCAGGTGCCCCCCTCCGATGTAAGGCAGGACCAGCAGCAGAAGCACTCCCAACCCCGGGATGACAACGACCCCGAACCACTCCAAATTCCCGGGGAAATACTTTAACATCTCGAACAAGAACATAAAGTACCATTCGGGCCGCGGCACGTACGCCGTGTTGGTGGGGTCCGCCTGGCTTTCGAGGGGCGCGCCGTACATCACCGCCAGAGACACCACTATCAAAGTGACGAGGACCGCGGCAACGGAATCCTCGAAAATGGCATCCGGGAAGAAGGGTCGACCGAGGGCCTTGAACTGCTCGTAGCGACGGCGATATTCCCCCGGAGTCAACCTGTCGCGCAAAGTTCCCGCGCCGCGGATCGCGTTCCTGGTCGGATCGACGATCATCCGGTCCCACAGACGTGGAGGGACGCTCACCCCCTGGCGGATCACCATGAACAGGTGAATCGCTATCAGGGCCAGGATCGCATTAGGCAGCAACATGACGTGGGCGGCGTAGAAGCGGGTAAGGGTCAAGGCCCCTAGTTCTGCGCCACCTCGCACCACTCGCACCCCCAAGCCGCCTATCACCGGGATGGTCCCTACCATATTGGTACCGACCGTGGTCGCCCAGTAGGCCTTTTCGTCCCAAGGCAACAGGTAGCCCGTAAAGCCGAAAGCGAAGGTCACGAGGAGAAGGAAGACGCCAACTACCCAGGTAAGCTCGCGGGGGTACTTGTAGGCCGCCATGCCAAACACCACCAGCATGTGCACGACAACCAACACGACCATGGCGCTGGCGCCCCAATGGTGAAGCCCCCGTATGATCTGGCCAAAAGGCAGCTCGTTCATGATGTATTGCACGCTGTCGTAAGCGTGATCGGGTGTGGGCGCGTAGTACAATGCCAGCACGATACCCGTCACCGCCTGGATAATGAACACTGCTATGCTGGCGAATCCCAGCGTGTAGAGCCAGTTGACTCCCAGCGGGACGTGTCTCAGGAAAAGAGCCCGCCAGATCGAATCGACTTCCAAACGATCTTCCAGCCAGGCGTGCAATCCATTCCGGGAAGTTCGCAGTTCTTTGTTCGCTTCTTCTCTCACGATGGCACCTTCTGCTCCACACCCAGCCGGTAGTCGACGTACTGAACCAGCAGATCGCCCGCCTCGACCTTGCTGGGCATCGAGTCCAGCCCCCGTGGTGGCGGACCACTTAACACGTCGCCATCAATGGAGAAGATGCCGGCGTGACAGGGGCAGACAAACTGATTCTTATCGGCTTGCCAGCGATAGGCGCAGCCCAGATGAGTGCACCGGCCGTTGAACACGACGAAGTCCGTGGCAGAATGGCGCACCACCCATACGGCCTTGCTCTCGGTGGTCTCGAGCCAACCATCTTTTCGGGAAACACTGAAGTCCGCCGCAGTCGGTACGCCTACGGGAAAGCGCTCGGCTTTGCCCATTGGGGTCCAGTCTGCCTCTGTCCGCCTGAAGGCGGGCCCTACGGCAGCCCCTATGGCGGGTATGCCCAGCAGCGTAGCTAGAAAGGCGACGCACGCTCCTATTCCTTGGGCCAGGAAGTTGCGTCGCGTGACTTTGTGCGTCTCGTTGCTCATCGACAAGATGCTGCCTCCTCTTCATCGCCTGCGGTGGGGCGTGTCGCAGGCGTCTGTCGCTAATGAATTACCGAGCCTCCCTCAGTCGTTCGGCGCCCAAGCCTCGATCCAAAGCACCGTATTCTGGATGCGGTTTCGAGTGAGCTTGCGCCCCTCGTGTGGCATCCTGATCTTCGGGTCGGCGGTGCCCTGTATCACCATGGCCAGAGTGCTGGTGCCCGGTGAACCGGGCACTACGACGGGCCCGTGTTGAGTGCCCTGCGCT
>JAMDCE010000435.1 GCA_023489135.1 Chloroflexota bacterium | reverse complement strand
GGCGGGGCCGCCACGAGGGAAGTGTACGACGGTGGGAAGAAGATCGATACGATAGCCCCCGCCAAAACTTTCCAAGGGGCAAACGATGAGCAGCCCGCGACCGAGGTAGCGATCCGAACTACACTTAAGGAGGATCTCTACGTAATTCTAGCGGGCTGGGACAAGGATATGTCCGCCAGCTTCAAGGTGATGATCAATCCGTTGGTGGTGTGGATCTGGATAGGCGGCGGAGTGCTGCTGCTGGGAACGTTGATAGCCTTCTGGCCCGACGAGAAAGAGAGGCGCAGATTGGATGCCCGATTCGGGAGAGGAGAGGCATAGATGTCTAAGGTCATACAGGTCATCGCCCTGGTCGTATCTCTGTTACTCCTGGCAACTCCCGTACACGCCGCGGGGTCGGTCGACGATGTCGCCAAGGAAGTGATGTGCCAGTGCGGATGTACCATGATAGTGTACAATTGCGATTGCGGCACCGCGGACCAGATGCGAGGCGTCATTCGCGAGAAGCTCGACGGTGGGCAAACCAAGCAAGAGATATTGAACTACTTTGTCGGCCAATACGGCGAAACGGTGCTGGCGGCGCCTACCAAGGAGGGTTTCAATATCACCGCGTGGATAATGCCCTTCGTCGGTCTGGCAGTGGGCGTGGGCGTGGTATATCTGGTTCTCACCCGCTGGTTCCTGGCATCGTCTAAACAACCGGAGCCCGTGCCGGGAAAGAGTGAAGAGGAGCTTGGCGAGTATGAGGAGAGGTTCCGGCGGGAACTGCAGCAGTTCGAAGGGGGGAGCTACTGATGGAAACGATCGTGGCTATGATTATGGCCGGGGTTGTGATAGCCTTCGTGGGATATCCTCTTCTAAGAGCGAGCCCGGAAGAGGTAGCCGAGCCGTTTGTGGAAGAGGAATCAGTCGAGGACGAGCTGGCGGCGCAGAAGGAGGCCACCTACGCGGCAATCTCCGAGCTGGATTTTGACCACGCCATGGGGAACCTGTCCAATCAAGATCACGAGGAGTTGCGAGAAAGATACAAGCTCAAGGCGCTTACCTTAATCAAGCAGATCGACGAGGTGGAGCAGGCCGGCGCCGCGGCGCGGCCGCCCGAACGGCCCGCGGCCACTGCGGAGGAAGCTCGCGGGGGAGGAGGGCCGAGGACGTTCTGCTCCGGCTGCGGGGCGAAGCCAAGTCCCGACGACCGGTTCTGCGCCGGTTGCGGCAAGTCACTCGGCTCGGGCTGCCCGAACTGCGGCGTTGCCTTCGATCCCGGCGATGCTTTCTGCGCCGGCTGCGGGCAGAGACTGTGAGCTGGGCCATCGAAGCATCGGGGATCACCAAGTACTACGGCAACAACCTGGTGCTCAAGGGCATAGACCTGCAGGTCCCACCCGGCGAAAAGCTGACCATCGTCGGCCCTAACGGCGCGGGCAAGACGTCGCTGCTCAAGATCCTGGCCACGATCTCGCGGCCGGCGTCGGGTACAGCGATCGTGGCGGGATTCGACCTGCGCGAACGGCCGCTTCAGGTGCGGCGCAGCATCGGGGTAATCTCTCACCAGACGTACCTGTACAACGACCTGTCCGTCCTGGAGAACTTGCGGTTCTATGCCCGGATGTACGACGTACCCAATATCGACGATCACATCGGAGATCTGCTGCAGCGGGTGGGCCTCACTCATCGAAAACACGATGTGGTGGGAACGTTGTCGAGAGGGATGCAGCAGAGGGTGTGCCTGGCCCGCGCGGCCGTTCACAATCCGCCGATCTTGCTGCTGGACGAGCCCGACACCGGGCTCGACCAGCAGGCGTCTGATCTGCTTCGTACTCTGCTCCTGGGTTTTGACGATCAGAAACGGACGGCGATAATGACCACCCATAATCTCGACCTGGGCTTGCGGATTTGCGACCGGGTGGCCATCCTCGCCAAGGGCAAGATCAGGTACATCCAGCCCGGAGGGGGTACGGGAGTCGAGAGCTTCCGTAAGATATACGACGAGCTAACCGGAGCGCAAACTTGATGGAATTCGCGAGCAAGGTGGCGGCAATCGTATGGAAGGACGTTCTCGTCGAGATGAAGACCAAGGAAACCTTCAGCTCGATGTTCGTCTTCGCCTTGTTGACCATTGTGATCTTCAACTTCGCTTTCCAGCTGAGGGTGGAAGACGTCAACCTGGTCGCGCCGGGGGTGCTCTGGGTAGCCATCACCTTCGCCGGCGTGCTGGGTCTCACGCGCTCCTTTATTCGCGAAAAGGATCGTGGCTGCCTGGAGGGGCTGATGCTCTGCCCGGTGGACCGCGCGGCGATATACACGGGCAAGGCGCTGGGCAACCTGATTTTCATGCTGATGATGGAGGTCATCGCCCTGCCGCTTTTCGCCGTGTTTTTCAACCTGCCCATACTGATCCCGTCGCTGCTGCTGGTCACGCTGTTGGGGACGTTCGGTTTCGCGGCGGTGGGGACGCTCTTCTCCGCCATAGCCGTCAACACCAGGGCGCGCGAGGTGATGCTGCCGATACTGTTCTTCCCCATTGTGATCCCGGTGGTGATAGCGGCTGTTAAGGCGACGGGGGCGATCCTGGATGGGGGGGGTGATGGCCTCTCCAACTGGTTCAACCTGCTGATAGCCTTCGACGTCATTTTCGCGGTTATCTCATTCTTGTGTTTCGAATATGTTGTCGAGGACTAGAGACAGAAAGGGGCAGAGACGCAGCACGCTGTGTCTCCGTCGAGGGAGGTAGGAATGCCAAAAACTGAGAGTCAGTTGTCCAAGATACTGTTTTGGCCGACCGTGGTGCTGATGCTCCTGGCCATCTACGCCGTGTTTGTTCTCGTGCCCAACGAGAGAGTGATGGGCTACGTCCAGAGGATTTTCTATTTTCACGTCGCCTCGGCGTGGGTATCCTTTCTGGCCTTCTTTGTCGTATTCGTCGGCGGGGTGGGATACGTGGTAAAGCGCCAGCGCAAGTGGGACGTTCTGGCGGTCAGCGCGGCGGAGATTGGGATCGTGTTCTGCACCATCACGCTAATTACCGGGTCCATCTGGGGGCGCTTCGCCTGGGGTGCGTGGTGGACGTGGGACCCGCGATTGAGCACCACTCTGGTATTGTGGCTCATCTACGTCTCGTACTTGATGCTGCGAGGGTTAGTCGAGGAAGAGTCGCAGCGGGGACGGCTCTCGGCCGTCTTTGGGATCATCGGTTTCGTCGATGTGCCCATAGTCTTTATGGCCATTCGATGGTGGCGGACGGTGCATCCCGTGGTCATCACGGGACAGTCGATAGCCCTGGAGTCAACGATGATCGTCACACTGGTGCTATCCGTAATTACCTTCACGTTCCTGTTTTCCGTTCTCCTTCCGCTGCGCACGTCCTTGGAGAACGCGCGCATCGACTTGGAACAGCTGAAGCACCGATTCTCTTAGTGTTCGTTCGGACAAGTCTGACTCAGGCAGCCGAACGACCTCCCCGCCCCCGAGGTGGAGGGTGTTGAGGTTTTGCCTCGCGAAGCGGGGCAAAACCTCAACACCCTAACTAACCGGGGAGGGGTGGGGTTCATCGGCGGGGTGAGAAATAAGTGTGAGCACGAGCACAGGTAAGGATAATAATAGACTAGTTGGTAGAACAAGGAGGGTATCGTGGAGAACGCGATCTACGTTTTCGCCGCCTACGCGGTGATCTGGCTGCTGTCCCTGGGCTACATCTTCAGCATCGCGCAGCGACAACAGAGCCTGCGCAAGGAGATCGAGGCCCTAAAGGCTGCGATTGAGGAGGAGGAACAGGCTCATCCGGTGCAGCGGCCCGCGGTCCAGGCTTCCAGAGCTGAATACGTATGACTCTTTTCCCACGGTGGCATGACCGGGTGGAACGGGACAGGAGCAAGGCAGGCTCGAGGACTATTGCGGCGGTCATTCGCAAGGGTGTGGCAGCTCGGTCTCCTGGCCCCGATACATTACGATTATCGATATGTATCGGGGCTGGTACGGGCGTTCAATTGAACGTCCCCATGCGCCCTGGCCGGCCGCTAAACATCACTGCCAACCGCCCCAGGAGCCGCACACGATGAGGCCGGCCGCGCACGGGTGCCGAATGGGAATGCTTGCCGCGGTCGAGCGAATCCTGTGCAGTAGCTATTTCCCGATGGTACCCCAGATTGCGTCGGTCGTGGCTTTCGTCGCGATCCTGTTCTTCTCCTTCGCCGGGAATCCTCATGGGGAGACTAACCTGGCCGTCGCGGTGACCTGGTCCGTCTGGTGGGCGCTCTTGCCGTTTTCGGCCGTCGTGCTCGGCCGGGTCTGGTGCTCGTTCTGCCCCATCTCCACCATCAGCCGCACTCTTCTGAGCTTCCGCAACAGGTCTCGCAGGCTCGATCGAACGAGTTCGCTCAGGCACGGTGGTTGGCTCAGCGGCGTGCTGCTGCTGGCCCTCTCGTGGGCAATCATCGTCTGGCGCATAGATGAGATGCCCGTGGCCACGGGTTTACTTCTACTGGCTTTCACGGCAAGCGCAATTGTGGTTGGCTTGTTGTTTAGCGAAAGAACCTGGTGCAAGACCCTTTGCCCGATCGGCACTATCATTGGCCTGTATTCTCGGCTCGCTCCCCTGCAACTGCGACCCACCGGCACGACCTGTGCGGCCAAATGTGGTCGCACGGGGAGGTGCCACGCGGCCTTGACCTCCCACCAGTGCTTGCACGAGGGCCCCGTTTCCGGGTTAGGCTCAAACCGAAACTGCAGCCTGTGCGGCTATTGTCTCAAGTCGTGCCGCCACTCGTCGGTCGAGCTGCGCGTCGGCTTGCCGGAGGCGGTGACAACTCGTGCCCCGGGAATGACCGGTGCCGAGGCGGCGGTTCTGATGCTGCTCTTGGCACTGGTGTTGATGGACTTGCTTCGTATGACTCCCTGGTATCCGACGATGATGAAGCAGTTGGTGGGCGCGGGCTCGACATTGGACTACAATGTGGTTCTGGTACTGGCCATAGTGGCACTGGCCGCGTGCTTGCAGGCCCTGTATCTGTTGGCGGCCTGGGTTTCGGCCGTAGTAGCCGGACGGACGTTGAGGGAAGCCTTCTTGCTGTTTTCTTTGCCCTACATCGCCGTCGCCGCGGCGGTTCACCTGGGATCGGAGATCTTTCACCTGGCAAATCACGGGACCATGCCGCTGCTGGCGGTGGCGTTGGAGCTGGGGTTCGCGGTGGATTTCCCGGCGGTCGTTCGCGGGGCGAGGTACACCCAGGATGCGACGCTGCAAGTGCTGGAGATCGCACTGCTGTTGATTGCCACGGCCCTGGCGGTTGGAGCGTTCTGGAAGGCGTCCGCCTCCACCGGTACGGGCGGATTGAGACGGGGGGTATCCGCCGGCTTGCCCGCCACCCTTTCCATCATTATCGCTGCCGCCGCTGCATTCCTTTTCATTTCGCCGATGGGGATGATTCATTGAGAGAAAAGCTGAAGATTATGCGCCCTACTCTGAACCGATTCCTGGTCGTGGCCTTGGCGCTAGGCATATTGGCGGCCGTCGGTTTGGGAACCGCCGGGTGCGTCCAGCAGACGGGGAATGCCGCGCCGGGAGAGAGCGCGACGGCAACCGATCAGCCATCCGCCGAGTTCCCCGACTTCGTCTATAATTCGGCGACATCGCTGGCAGCATACAGGCTGGCCCCCCGTCTAGCCGGTCTTCTCCCAAGCCTGCCGTGTTACTGCAACTGCGGGAGAGCGTCCGGGCATAAGAACTTGAAGGACTGCTTCTTCAAGGAGGATGGCACGTTCAACGACCACGCTTCCAACTGCGATGTTTGCCAGGACGAAGTCATGGACGTGGACAAGTGGCAGAAAGAGGGCAAGAGCATTCGCGAAATCCGCGCTGCCATCGACGAGAAGTATCGGGACTACGGACAGCCCACCGATACTCCGCCGGTCGAATGATGATGAGAGTCACAGCCAGTACCGAAGTGTACCAGTGGGCGAGTCGAAGACGAATAGACAAGCGAACTTACTCCCGGTCTCGAAGAACGTAGCCGGCTCCCCGCACGGTTTGGATGAGCTGCCTTTCACCCTTCTCTTCAAGCTTGTTGCGAAGGTAGCGCACGTAGACCTCCAGGATATTGTAGTTGCCGTCGAAGTCGTAGCCCCAGACCCTCTCCACGACGGTGTCGCGCGTAAGCACGCGCGCCGGATTGGCCAGGAACAGCCGCAGAAGCTCGTACTCTGTGGTGGTAAGGTCTATGTCCCGGTCCAAACGCGAGACCATCCCGGCAAATGGTAACACTGAGCGCATACTTTTCACAAGTCGTCCGGCCGATGGACAAGGATAAGGCCTCGTGGTTATTAGAGGAAACCGATATAGTGGGGACCTCAGCGTTCTTTGTTACTCTTGCCGAGCATCAACGAAACGTGTAGGTCTAGTAGAGGGTAGGCCAGCCAAACGCTGGCGATGCCGAACAGAACGCCAGTTATCGTCCGAAGCTGCCAGTTGCTCTGGCGCCAGCCGAAGAGCTGCGTGAACCCATCCAGGGCAATTGGCACTAGGCACAACAAATAGAGGCGCCAGTTCAACGGTCGCAGGTTTCTACCGAGCAGAGCATAAACGACGCCGGTGGCGAGAATTGCGCCGAAGATCGCGGTCATCCGCTGGTCCATCGCCATCTGGTAACCGAAAATGAAGTAAGAGTGACCTGGATTTTGTACGCAGAGAATCCGGTAGGAGGCGAACAACGGCCCGGCAATCCACTCCTGACCGAGCCGATGAAGCAGCGGGACGACAAATGCGCCCAGAAAAATCAGCCCGTTGGCGATATTGAACAGGAGCAGCCAGTGACGCTCGGCGAATATTGTAAGGCTGTCGACGAAGGTAATAATGGATGCGTCGACGGACTGTCGCCTGGGGGATATATCGTCAAGATGGTAGTATGATTCGGTGTAGGGATCCAATTCATCCTGCGCTTTCACGATTTCTCCCAGCCTATCACCTGCGGATCTCCTCTGGTAAACACCGCTGATTACTATAACACAGAAAGCTTAAACCAAGCTGAGTGCGGCGCGGCTAACTTAGATTTCCTGGCCAACGATCTTGTGGTATGGGACATCAGAGGGAATCAGGGTAAGGGTGAGCCAAATAATCCGGCGAAAAGAATGCAATCAGCCTGGTCGAGCGGTTCTAATTGGCATCAACGCACAAAGCCGGTTAGTTGGTTAAGGGGATGGTTCAGGAATTGGGTAGCAGTTCGGCGGCGTGATACTATATGGTAGGGGCACGGCGTTGCCGTGCCCTGACCGGCAGAATATCACTCACAGCTCGATTTGCGCAGCGAGCAGGCTGAACGTCTCGGAAACCAACATTTCGACTTGGATTGAGGGGACTCGGACTGCGGCCGTCTCCAGGGCACGGCAACGCCGTGCCCCTACCAGTTGTTCGCTTTCAATGTGCCACCGACCTCTTCCTCTGACCCTCACAGGATAATTATGGACCCGGTAACCTCGCCAGATTCAACGACGCAAACTGTTACCCTATCTCCCCCGCTTTATGAACCATCCCTGGTTAAGGTGAGGAGGGCACAAATTATGCTCGGCTCTATTCTTGGGAAAAGGAATCAGCGGATCGGAAGCCAAACCCTGTGGATAGCAACCAGGTGCTACCGGACACCACGGTAGTGTAGAGATTGGAGGGCACACGTGAACGCACATGCAGGCCATACCGAGCGACAACTTCCACCACCCGACGCTCAGCATCCCAAGCAACATCCGGTGGGGCACGAAGCACACGGCGAGAGTGAGTTCCGACGCCGCTTCTGGATCTGCCTGCTGCTCACTCTGCCGGTGCTCGTCTACTCCGATCTTCCCCAGGAACTGTTTGGCATAAGGGCGCCGGCCTTCCCCGGCTCTCAGTACGTCCCCTTCGTGCTGGGCAGCATCATCTATCTCTACGGGGGCAGCGTCTTTCTTAGGGGCGCCAAAGACGAGCTTTCGACCTCACAACCCGGAATGATGACCCTGGTCGCCCTGGCCATCACCACCGCCTATTTGTATAGCTTAGCCACGGAATTCCTTCTTCGGGGCAGCCAGCTCTACTGGGAGCTTTCCACGCTGGTCGTGATAATGCTTCTCGGCCATTGGATCGAGATGCGGGCCGTTGGCTCGGCACGCGGTGCACTGGTCGAATTGGCCAAGCTAGTTCCGGACACCGCCGAGAGGATAGTGGACGACCGAACTGAGACGGTAAGCACCCACGCCCTTGGAGAAGGCGATGTAGTCTTGATTCGTCCCGGCGCCCGAATTCCTGCCGATGGCAAAGTGATCGCCGGGGAATCGTCCGTCAACGAGGCCATGATAACCGGCGAGTCCCGACCGGTTCACAAGTCCCGGGATGACGAGGTAATTGCCGGCACTATCAACGGTGATGGCTCGCTGAGGGTGTTGGTCACACGAATAGGCGAAAAGACGATGCTGGCAGGCATCATGCGCCTGGTCGAACAGGCGCAAATGTCCCGCTCCCGCGCCCAGGCGCTGGCCGACCGTGCCGCCTACTGGCTGGTGCTCATCGCCGTCGGATTGGGTGCCCTCACTTTCTTCGCCTGGATTGCCCTGGGATCAGCGGGGAGTTTCGCGTTGGAGCGTATGGTTACCGTTCTTGTAATCGCCTGCCCTCACGCGCTTGGCCTGGCCATTCCCCTGGTCATCTCCATTTCCACTACCCTCGCCGCCCGGAGTGGGCTGCTGATTCGCGAGCGTCTGGCTCTGGAGAAGGCGCGCGATCTCGACACCGTCGTCTTCGACAAGACGGGCACGCTGACGCGGGGTGAGTTTGGCGTGGTGGGGATGGTAGCCGCGAAGGATTTGCCCGAGGGAGAGGCGGTGGCGCTGGCCGCGGCGGCAGAGCGTGACTCCGAACACGTTATCGCTCAGGCTATCCGCTCCGAGGCCGCCCGCCTGGGGATGCAGCCCCCAAGGGTGTCCAGCTTTGAGGCGCTTCCCGGACGGGGGGTCCGTGTCACGGTGGACGGGCGGGAGGTGCAGGTGGGAGGCCCCCGGTTGGTGGAAACCTTGGGACAGATCCCATCCGATGGCCTGCAACAGACAGCCCAGCAGTGGGCCAAAGAAGGAAAGACCGTCGTCTACCTGGTGGTGAACGGCCGGCCCCTGGCCGCGTTCGCTCTGGCCGACGTGATACGGTCGGAGTCCTACGAGGCTGTGGCGCGATTGCGAGAGATGGGCGTACGGGTGGCCATGCTAACGGGTGATAGCGAGGAAGTGGCCGGCTGGGTTGCGCGCTCGTTAGGAATCGACGAATACTTCGCAGAGGTGCTGCCGGAGCACAAGGTCGACAAGATAGAGGAGCTGCGTCGGCGAGGACTTCGAGTGGCGATGGTCGGCGATGGAGTAAACGATGCGCCGGCATTACTGGCCGCCGACGTGGGCATTGCCATCGGGGCCGGAACCCAGGTGGCGATAGAGAGCGCAGGAATCATCCTGGTGAAGAACGATCCTCGCGACGTGGTGCGGGTGATCAAACTGAGCCGAGCCAGCTATCGCAAAATGGTCGAGAATCTGATTTGGGCGACGGGTTACAACGTGGTAGCGCTGCCCCTGGCCGCCGGCGTGCTCGCCCCCATGGGCATCGTCTTGATTCCAGCGGTCGGTGCGCTCTTGATGTCCGCGAGCACGGTTATCGTCGCTCTGAATTCCCAGCTCTTGCGACGACTGAACCTGAGCGTGAGCTAGAGAAGGCTACGTAATAAAGAACCGGTACGAAGGTCGCCAGGATCGTGAATACGGACAGGAGTGTGAAACCGACAATTCCGATCCAGGCAGTCGCCTTGCCGAAGATCTCGCCGCGAAGCATCACGAAGGACATCCTTGCGTGATTCCTAATTAGATGGCATCTTTATGGAGACCGACACGGCAGAGACTGGCGCAGGAATCGGCGTGGCCGCTCTAAACACAAATCAGGGGCACGCTCTTCTATCTGCTCTATGACCTCAGGATGTCCCCAGTGCGTAACTGACCTAAACGTCCCTGATGATCCCGCAGCCCCAAGCGCTACGCAGTGGCCTCCTCTATGGCTGCCCGGGCGTGGGCCTTGATCTCGGCGATCTTCTCCTTGGCCTCGTTCTCTACCTTCTTGACTTTGCCCTCGGCGTCAGCAACTCTCTCCCGGGCTTTGCCCGAAGCCTCATCGACTATGCCACTGTGCAGGTAGCCACAGTTGCGACCCCGCCAGACGACTACCTCTTCCTTCTTGAACACAGTGCCGGCCTCAACGTTGGCCAGGAATCCCAGATATCGCTTCTCGTGTTGCTTCTCTGCTATGGTGATGGCGCTGAACAGCTTCGCTATCTCGGTGAAGCCTTCCTCTCGCGCTGTCCAGGCAAATGACGGATACATCGCTTCCCATTCATAGTGCTCCCCAGCCGCGGACGCTCTAAGGTTCTCAGCCGTGGTCCCTACCGTACCGGCCGGAAAAGCGGCGCCAATCTCGACCGACCCGCCCTGGAGCATCCCAAAGAACCGGTTGGCATGTTCTTTCTCCTGGTTCGCGGTATCCTCAAAGATGTCCGCGATCTGCACATAGCCTTGCGTCCTGGCTTGACTGGCGAAGTACGTGTACCGGTTTCTCGCCTGTGACTCCCCGGCAAATGCCGTCAAGAGGTTCTTCTCGGTGCTCGATCCTTTCAGCTCCAATGCTATGCCTCCCTTGTTCATCTATAAGAAGCCAGTTTACTCTTACACTCTCAGCATATGCGTTACGCGGCCCGGCTGTCGTCTGTCGAAAGTCTCATGTGAGAGTTCAATCTCAATACAATTTCGGTGGCTGATGGCGCTCTTCGGCCAACTTGGGTGCCTGTCGCTGTTCGGACACGGCCGGTCGAAACAAGGCGTTCAGCTCGGCGCCGACCATCAGTGCCTCGGCGACAAGGTAGGCCCAGGTCATCAGCAGGAAGAATATCCCGAAGATGGCACCGTACTGGTTGAAGCGGCCGAGGAAGAGCACGTACAGGGGGAATAGCTGGCTCAGGAGCACGAGGGCCAGCGAGGCGAACAGCGTGCCGGGCAGCACATGGCCGGCCGTGAGGCGGACGTTGGGCACGACGTAGTAAATGGCGAAGCAGAGAGCGAAGGCCGCCAGGAGTGAAATAGCGCCGCCGGCCACCGCCACGGCCGGAGCCACTCCTGGCACCACCAGGGGCAAGCTCTGCGCGATCCGGCCCACGAGGTGGGTCACGGTGGTCGTCACCAACTCCGCCACCACCATCAGCGCGAACAGCAGCATCATCCCCACCGACATCAGCTTCTGACGGACGAACGAGCGCGAGGGCACTCGGTAAACCCGGTCGAGGGCCGCCTCCAATGCACCGAAGAGGCTGGACCCGGCCCAGAGGAGTCCGACCAAGCTCAGCAGACCGATTAGCCCCGAGTTCTGGCGAGCACCGTCGATTGCCTGTAGCACGCTCGCCATGCCGTCAGCCGGAACGGTGCTGAGGACAAAGGCTCGAGCCTTAGCCTGGGCATCGGGACTTCGGACTATCAGGCCGACGATCGCCAGCACGCCGAGAATGATCGGGAACATCGAGAATAGCGCGTTGAAGGCGACGACCGCGGCCAGGAGATCGGCTCGGTCTTCGCCGTAACGTCTTACCAGTTGCCCCAGGCCGGATGCCTGCACGGCCGCGACTATGGCCTTTCCACGAACGACGAGGGACATGGCATCCAGCCAAAGACTATGACCCAAGTGTAACCCCTGCTCACGGAAATACCGCGTCTCCGCCCAACAATTGGGCTGGCGCAGTCGCAGCTGTAGAGTCGCCCAAATTGGCCAGTCAGAACTCCTTGACCAAACCTTCCAACGACCTGTCGGCGGGTTCCCCATCAGCATCTACCAGTCCGAAAATGCGATCTACCGGTTCCGGCCCCTCTGTCGTCCACACGTACGGCGCGCCACCGAGAACGTACCCGGGATGGGCGCGAATCATGTCCCACATCCTCAAGTAGCCGGCTGGCCTGTCGGCGGGGCTCCAGCCCAGCGGAGCAAACTCCGTAATAAAGAGTGGCATCTCATCGCCCGACGAAGCCCAGTCGGTCAGGATACTCTCCAGTCGAAGGGTGTAGGCATTCATCCCGTACAGTAGCCAGGGCCTTCCGATCCCGTCTTCGGGATGGTACCAGGTCAAGTAGGGCAAGTAACCCTCTTCGGCCTCTCGGTAGATAACTGGATGATCCGGGTCAACCGCGTGAACCGCGTCGGCTAACTCGAGATAAAACTGGCCAAAGACCTCCATTTGCCCACTGAAGACGATCCCGTCCATGACTTCGTTGCCAACCCCCCACATTCGAATGGCCGGATGGTTCCTGTAAGTCTCAACCTTGGCCACTAGATTCGCCTTTAGCTCTTCTCGAAATGACGCGTCCTCGTAGTCTCCCTCGGGCGGCAGGTAGAAAGGCATCACCACCCCCAAGCCATACTCCCGGGCTTTGTCCAGCGTCAACGCATCGAACTTGTCTTGCTCGTAGCCTTTGTCCGCATCCCAACCCAAGATAGTATTGATGCCTGCAGCCTGCATCTTGCTAAAGTCGGCATGGTACCGAGATGCCCTTTCTCCGGGAGACAAGTACCGATAGATTGCGTTGTAGCCCATACCAACCAAGAACTGAGGCTTCCCATCGACTAGGTACACAAATGAGCCATCGCTCTTCCGCTCGACTTTCACCCTGCTCGGTCCGGCATCAATGGCAGATGAGGCCTCTGCGGTTCGAGAGAAGATGGGGATCGTCAAGAGAAGTGAGATGAGAATTGCGATAGTCTTGGCCATAATTGGCTCAGCCTCCCCTTCCTGTGACTAATTCGAAGCTTTCCTTAATTCCATCTCACCGGGACGGGAATGGACCTGTTGCGTAGCTCTTGCCGGTCGCTTATTGCGCCGCGGCCAAACACGCCGAGCTGGCAGGATGGGCTCCACGACTTGAGGCCGGTAATCGCGCACATCCTCCAGGTATACCGGACCATCACAGCGCCCGCAGCGTAAGACATCCCCGCGACGAGGCAGCGGTCTTGTGTAACCTGGCGCCGGGTGGAAAGACCCTGAACGCGGGTTGCCGGTACGTTCGCCGATCAACTCCCCCGAAACATAACTACAGTGGTAACACTTTACGTCGGCCATGATTTGCAATTTGGCCCCTCCTTTGACGACCTTACTTATGAGTATCAGGTCTGTGGGCTCCATAAACTAGGCCAGCGGTTAGCGCAAGGCATCCAGGACACTCCCTGCCAAATAATTGGCATACGCCTCGCTCGCAGCCCGGTTTTTCGGATCCCTGGCAATAGTTTCCGTGATTCTAGTGAGCGTCTGGTCATCCAAAGATGTCAACCCAGAACCCTACGAAGGCTTCTCTTTCCGTCACACGTCTCCTCCAAAAGTTGTTCGTGGAGCAGGCAGCAATGGCTGCCCGCCCGCCATTGTTCACCAAAGACTAGTCTTTTTTCACAGAGGCAGATTCCACGAAATCAACGTCCTGCTATGGTCATGGAACCGGCAGTCACATCTGGCTTTTGTGCGTTAAATGCGGCCAAGACTTCCTGCTTTTCGTGCTCGGGCACATGGAAGTAGTCGAGCGTGCTGGCAAGCTCAGCGGACACCTCAGCGAACACCTCGGGTGTGATGTGCAAGTCTAAATGGGCCTCGTGCAAGCTTTTGGCTGTGTATTCATATGGTCCGCCTGACAGTGCGCACACCCACAGTGTTCGATTGAACTTGAGGCCTGGCAACCGCACCTTGTATTTCTCCGTGTGCCATTCCTTATTTATGCGCGTACCCCCTTAACCACCTACCGAATGGACGTAGATACCCGTCCTGCTCTCCTGTGAAGTACTTTTCACTTCAACTGACGATTTGAAGGACCCCTGTGGTCAACACTCACGCGATTAGAGACGGTTCTTAATTCAGCCGCGTGTCCCCAAAACAAACGGGGCTCTGCTAACAGGATCTGCGGGCGAAAGGCAGCGACCTCACTACTGGCGCTCCCAAGCGCTGCTCCACTGGACGCAAGAGCACATCCTCCACTGTTCCGATGTCTTCCCCTTCAGGGACCGTGATGGCCGATTTCCCTTAGCATATCCCTAATCCACGTCGCCCGTCGTCTATCGAAGTGCTTATTCAGGGATTAGATCTGGTGGCCGGGGATTAGTACTGGTACCTCGGATTAATGGTGGAAGACGACGCGGGATTCGATTGGCTATATTTTGATTCCGCCAGTCGTAAGCAGAAGAGCGATACCGACAAATCGTTCGGTGAAATGCCTGGTCAAGGGGTTCTACGCTCCGGTGCAGGTAATCAGAGTTAGCACGGGCTCGGTTGTCGGCATCACTACAGTCAGGTCGTCAATCTTCACCACCTTGATTTCCACAATGTGTAGGTAAATGCGTTATCCCAGGGGAGAAGGATTACGTCATAGCCGACAGACATGTTCTTGAGGCTAGCGAAGACGTCGTGTTCGCGGGATTGCAGAATAAAGGGCCGGGCCAAATGCTATTCTGAGTTCTTTTTGACAGGACGAAGAATCTCGGCACCAGTGGGGCGAGACCCTTCGCTCCGCTCAAGGGTGACAGTCTCTGCAATACTTCGTACGCTACTAGAACCGCAGCCCTTGTCCTCGGCGCCGTCGGCCCTACAGGCGCGGCCCGCGACCTTGCCACTTGGTCCTAGCGCGTAATCTTCTTGGCTGCGCCTTTGACGTCGGCGACCTTACCCTGGACCTTGCCCTTGGCCTCGTCGGCCATACCGCGCGCCTGCGTCTTCTCCGACCCGGTGGCTTTGCCCACGGCCTGCTCGACCTTGCCCTTGATCTCCTCCGATTTGCCCTTCATTTTCCTCTTGTCTCCCATTGCCTTGCCTCCTCAGTTTATTCCAAACACGATTGGGTTCCAGCGTTAGAGCAGGCGCGAAGTCTGCTCTAACGCCATTTCGCACCACAAACTTGCTTTGATGCTCCATTCACTTCGCGTGCGAACTGCTTCTATTTGTACTCTATCCCTAATCCGTGTGGCTTGTCGTCTATCGAAAGCTTATTCTGGGGTTATCTTTACCGCACTGGCGGTTATGCCATTGTTCGAACGGACTTTTCCCTGTCCCATTGGCGTGTCTTTGCCGCAGCAATAAATGCGTCTTTGTCGTTGGCATCCAAGATGCCCGCGTCTTGTCCGACATTCGCCATTTTCAAGAGTGCCTGGCCGCCTTTGTCGACGGCGATTGCCTTGAGATGACCGAAAGCATCGCGCACAAAATCGATCGCGGCGCTTTCCTTCGATAGTAATTTTGCGCCTTCATCAGAGAGGATGACAGCGACTGCGTCGAATAGCACAGAAGGGGTACCAGCCAATTGTCCGTCAGCAGCCAGCATCGAGCCAGAGGCAAGCTTCACACCCCCCACCTTGGGGGCGACGATCTTCACAGTAGCACCCGCATCCGTCCCGGCCTTTTCAATCTTCTCGATCATGGCGCCGTCTGAACCATTCGCGATCAGGATGCCAATCGCGCGCCCCATGAGCGTGTCTTTCATCTTGCCGATGATCTGCAATGCGGGCGAAGGCTCCATCTCCTGCACGGGGGCTGCAGCCACCGGCGCACTGGGGATTTTGTCGAACGCAAGACCTGCGGCTACCCGTTTGGCCAGGTCTTCTTCGATATGTCGCAGGTGACCAACCATCGTCTCACGCACGTGTACATGTTCGACCTTGGAAAGCTCAAACACTAACGCCGAGGCGATGTGCGCCTGTTCATATACGGTCTGGCTGAGATAGAACTGCCGAGCCTGGCTGTAGTGGTCGGCGAAGCTCTGGGCCCGGATACGGCCTTTCTCGCCTGTTTCAATTAGCGCAGCACCATGAAAACCGTTGGCCGGCGATTCGCGGGGCGAGTTTTCAGATAAGGAGTTGGGCTCATAGGCAACACGGCCTACCGGCTGCTCCATCTGCATGTGTCCATCGCGTTGTTGATTTGAGAACGGGCACTTGGGTGCGTTGATCGGGATCTGGTGGAAATTGGGCGAACCCAGACGCGAAAGCTGCGTATCGTGATAGGAGAATAAGCGGCCTTGCAACAGAGGATCATTCGAGAAATCGATGCCTGGCACGACATGGGAAGGACAGTAAGCAACCTGTTCAGTTTCAGCGAAGAAATTGTCCGGCCAGCGATCCAGCACCATGCGGCCGATCACTTTCAAGGGCACCAGTTCTTCGGGAATCAGCTTGGTCGCGTCCAGATGATCGAATGGAAATCTGTCCGCTTCCTCCTGGGTGAAAAGCTGAACCGCGAATTCCCACTCGGGGAAATTACCCGCCGCGATGGCCTCGAACATATCGCGGCGGTGGAAATCTTGATCCGCGCCGCAAATCTTGACGGTCTCATCCCATATGGTGGACTGCAAGCCGAGCTTGGGACGCCAGTGGAATTTGACGAAGGTGGATTCGCCGGCTTCGTTAATCAGCCGGAAACTATGGATACCAAAGCCTTCGATCATCCGCAGCGAACGCGGTAGTGTGCGATCAGACATGATCCACATCACCATATGCATGGATTCAGGCGTGAGCGAAATGAAATCCCAGAATGTGTCGTGCGCGGTTGCCGATTGCGGAAAGCCGCGGTCGGGCTCCATTTTTACGGCATGGATCAGGTCGGGGAATTTGATGGCATCCTGGATAAAGAAAACCGGGATGTTATTGCCGACCAGGTCCCAGTTGCCTTCCCTTGTGTAAAACTTGACGGCAAATCCGCGGACGTCACGCGGGGTATCTACCGAACCCGCGCCGCCTGCGACCGTCGATATACGAGTAAACACGGGTGTCTTTTCACCTACCTCAGTGAGTATCCTGGCGGTGGTGTATTGTCTCAACGAAGTGGTCAACTCGAAAAATCCATGCGCACCTGTCGCTCGCGCGTGAACGATACGCTCGGGAATTCGCTCGTGATCGAAATGCGTTATTTTTTCGCGAAGGATGAAATCCTCCGCAAGCGTAGGGCCGTGCGGATTGGCCCTGAGCGAGTTTTGATTATCGGAAAGCGCAACGCCCTGGTTCGTGGTGAGCGCGGGGTGCTCTCCACCAGCGATCTGGTGCAGATCACCGCCGGCAGCCAGTTGTGAGTCTCCGTTGGGAGCCGAGTCCTTTTCCTGTATACGATTATTAGAATTACTCGTCGTCGTTTTTTTGCTCACGATAGATCTCCTTAGTATGTAACGCCAGCTTGCTGGCTATTGCACGTGCTGTCAATTTCGACGGGCCGCCTCTCCCTCGGATCACCCCGGTCCGGAGAAGCCATCGGCGCAAGGCCTTGCTCATCCCCAGGACGACACGCAGTCGACTCTCTATTCCGTCGTTTTACCGTCGAAGTGTTCGTTGTCCTTCTCCGCATCGGCGCGAGTATGAATGATGGACAACGCCGTCCCGATGATTCGGCGTTGCATAGAGCGTATAGAGCTTTAGTGGAACACTGCCGGTGGCGCCGTCAAAGAGACCCCATGTCTTAAGGAATGACAGCAGGTCATCGTTGAGTTGGTCTTTGTGTGTGTATGCGAGTCCGTGGGGTGCGCCCGTGTAGATCTTTAGGGTCGCGCTCTTGACCAGCTTCGCTGAGCGGAGAGCTGCGGCGCCAATCGGCACGATCTGGTCGTCGTCGCCGTGAACGATCAGCGTCGGCACATCGAACTTCTTGAGATCTTCGGTGAAATCCGTCTCAGAAAACGCCCTAATGCAGTCGAATGTGTTCTTAGCACCGGCCTGCATCCCCTGGAGCCAGAACGAATCGATCATACCCTGCGTGACCTTGGAGTCGGGCCGGTTAGCTCCGAAGAAGGGGCCGCTGGCGAGATCCTTGTAGAACTGTGAGCGGTCGGCCAGGGAACCGAGGCGGATCTTGTCGAACGCCTCAATCGGCAAGCCGCCGGGATTGGCCACCGTTTTCAACATCAGCGGCGGTACGGCGGAGATGAGCGCGGTCTTGGCCACCCGTTTGGTGCCGTGACGGCCGATATAGCGGGCAACTTCGCCGCCGCCCGCGGAGAAGCCGACTAGGGCGGCGCCCTTCAGGCCGAGCGTTTCGATCAGCTCCGAGAGGTCGTCGGCATTGGTGTCCATGTCGTTGCCACTCCAGGGCTGACTCGACCGACCATGGCCGCGTCGGTCATGGGCAATGCAGCGATAGCCGTTGGAGGCCAGGAACATCATCTGAGCCTCCCAGCTATCCGCATTGAGGGGCCAACCGTGGCTGAATACCACAGGCTTTCCTGTGCCCCAGTCTTTGTAATAGATCTGTGTACCGTCTTTCGTTGTAATCGTGCTCATTGTTACCTCCTTTCGTATCGGCGGGGGTCGTCAACCTTTCATATCCGCCCAACGCCGGCGCTCAGCAGACTGGGCAAAGTGCAGTTTGTCCGGTCCGCTGCAACAAACTGTTATACGAAGATCTCCGCTGTCCTCATGTTGCTCGTTTCCCAACACGATTGGCTTCCAGCGTTAGAGCAGGCGCGAAGTCTGCTCTAACGCCATTTCGCACCACAAACTAGTCTAGTTGATTTGTCTTTGCCATCGACCGACCTGCACGGCGCAGGGACTCGGGACAATCTAACCGCCCGATGTGAATTGCGATGAATACAAGGCCGTCCGTTGTGGCAGCCTAAGCCAGCGCATCTTCAAGCTCTCCCTCCGTGCGGACATCAAGGCCCAGCCCTCCTCCGATACGTGCGTAGCCGTCGGCGGCATAGGCCGCGTTGAGTTCATTGCAGGGTCCGACATACTTCAGGTCACTCTTCAGTACCTGGTTGAAGAAACCCAGGACAAAATCTCCCGGCACGCCAAAGAGGTGATCCAACCCGATCTCTTTCATCCGGGTTAGCAGGTATTCAGCAACCGTGATCTATGAACTTATCATGGTGCTACCCTCGTCGTTATAGATTTAGCTGGTATTTTCGACCAGTACATAAGTAGTACGGGGTTCATAACCAACCCCCGCCAAAACCCGCTCGTTGCAAGCCGCTGGCGATGTATGGGCAGTCTCGCATCAATTGCCATAACAATCCAGTCCGATAATTTTCGATCATCAAAATGATCGGACCTTGATTAAGCCCGAAATGCCAAGGCGATACCCAGCCGAGGCGGTTGCCGGATCTTCCCGGGTAGGTGGGGTTAAAAGATGCTTTGAAGCCATAGGGGTTGAACTCTGTTAATTTTGCCTGGTGAATACAATAGTCGATCGCGGGCAGCACGATCTCGGGCGCGAACGGCAGCGACGCTACCATTGCCCACGGTGCGATGGTGCCGTCGTCAGGTCCATACGGCACGCCTCGTGCCTTATAGTTGAAGAATTGGCGCTTGATGCCGCTCACTTTGATCGTGTCGCGGCCGGGGCCGTCGCTCGCGGTAATTCCCCAGCAGTGGCGGCCATAGCCGGCGAACTTGAGCGGGTTGTCCATTGCGTACTGTTGTTGCACATAAGTCGCGCGACGGCTGTTCTCGAAATAGTCGATGCCCTTGACGCGCATGAACGCGTCCTGAATGCCGCGAAAATCAACCCAGACATGCGAGAGCTGGTGCATGAACAACGGCCCGGCGTAAAGATATTCATACCCGCAACAGTGTTCCCACCGGTAAGTCGAAGTCCACGCGGCGTAGCAGCTCTCGGGCAGTGGATGAGCGGGCGAGCCCAGCCCCAGGATATACAGCAGCATCGCTTCATCGTAGCCTTCCCAACGGTATTTTAGAAATCCTCTATCGGGCTTCCAGCCGTGCGTAACCGTTGGGCCACGGTTTTGCGCCCATTGCCAATCCGCGCGGCGATAGAGCGTGTCGGAGAGGGTGCGGATTTCATGCTCGTCGGCCGTATTCGCGTCAAAATAAACTCCCGCCGTCAAGGCACCCGCCAGCAGAAAAGCGCTATCTATCGTTGACAGTTCGCATCGCCAGGCGCGCCGGCCGGTCCGCATGTCGAGAAAATGATAATAGAAGCCATGGTAGCCGGTGGCGTCGGGTTCGGGGCCTTGCGGGCTGTTCCAGAAAAAACGCAGCGTGGTTAGCGTTCGTTCTACCGCCGCGGCACGCGGCATAAATCCGCGCTCGACAGCCACCGGGTAAGCCGCCAACGCAAAGCCGGTAGCGGCAATACTGGCAGGCCAATCCGCTGCAGTCTTGTCGATCACCAGCCCGTTGTCTGGATTCGTCTCATGCAGAAAGTAGTTGAATGATTCGTGCTGAATCATTTCCAGCTCAACGTCGGCGATTGGTTTCGTGCTGCTCACGGTTTCACCTGGTCTGCCGTCTTCGGGACAAACTCAATTATATCGCCGGCGACGGCGTGCCGCGGTAGCGCGACATAAAGCGCGTTTTTCGGTTCGATCATGTTCTTTCCTAACGCCATTACCCGGCGAGGCCCCTACCGCAAGAGCGTCGTTGACGATTGCCTGTGCTTCCTCCAGGATACGGCGCAGATGATCCGCTCCCCGGAAGCTCTCCGCATACATCGACGCTTCAACCGGCTTTCCTGCACAAGGACTTACTTTCATGACTCTCCCATCAAATGCCGTGGAGACCTTTGCGCCAAGGTCTCCATCAGATTGTCGAACGGCTTGTTGAATTTCTCGACGCCTTCGTCCTCATTTGCCGTGTCACATTGTCGATGCTGATGCCCAGTCACGGCAGGCGCTCCAACACCCGGCGTCTTACGAGTGGTAGGCATAGGAGGACGAGTAGACCTATCAGGCCCCCCAGTACGGCACGTAACCGTAGTAGTCATAGAGACTGTGATGGTAGGCCCGCTGGGCGAGGCCGGGGTCATAGCGGGGTGCGCCGGCCACGTGCGCGCGGGACTGGTTGATGTGGACATCGTCCTTGGTTATGCGGGTGATGGCGTCGACCGGAATGAAGGACTTCGTCTCGCCCAGGCCGAGGAAACCGCCTGTTTCCACCTGCATGAAGCGGACCTTCTGGTCGCGGCCATCGATCAGGAGGTCATCGACCTTCCCGACATCGTTGCCGTCCTTGTCCTTCACGGTTCGCCCTCGGATGTCTTCGTCGGAAGTCTTGACGGTCATGTTAGTGTCGCTCAGCTTGCTGAGCGTGGCGGTGCCATGGTTTGTCATTGCGATCCTCCATGTGAACCCTGAATGCGCGATTCGCCGCACGATTAGGTTCGGGCGGTGGAGCAGGCAGCGAAGTCTGCTCACCCCGCCGTTTCGCCCCACAGACCGGCCTCGTTGCTCCATTCGCCGCACGAGCCAACTGGTGCTAATGCTAGCATATCCTTACTGCGTCGCCCGTCTACAAAGACGGCGTGATGCGAGCCGGAGCCGGGGTTGACTCGGGCTGGCGTTTCCCCCCTACGGCTGAGATCCGCCGCCCGATGGCTGAGATGGGCCACTAGGCTGCTGATTCGGTACGGCAATGTTGATGTCTGTCTTTGGTGCAGTGATGTTGATGTCAGTCCCGTTGTTCGGGTTGGACTGCGAGCCCCCGGTCGCCGTGCCAGACATCATATTGGCCCCGAACACGAACCACATGATGGCCAATGCCACGACAATGGCCAGGATAACCCCCAGAATAACTCCCATGCCCACGCCTGAGCCGCGCTCGATGACTACTTGCCCACGATCGACATTTCTAGTTTCCACGGTGCGCCTCCTCTTAATTGCATGTTATCCGCCAGTGAGTAACTGACCTCAACGTCCCTGATGATCCCGCAGCCCCAAGCGCTACGCCGTGGCCTCCTCTATGGCTGCCCGAGCGTGGGCCTTGATCTCGGCGATCTTCTCCTTGGCCTCGTTCTCTACCTTCTTGACTTTGCCCTCGGCGTCAGCAACTCTCTCCCGGGCTTTGCCCGAAGCCTCATCGACTATGCCGCGAGACTGATACTTCTTCAACCCTGTAGCTTTGCCCACGGCCTGCTCGACCCTGCCCATAATCTGCTCGGCCTCGGCCTTTATCTTTTCCTCCACGCCGTAGCCCCTCGATCTTATGAGCCGACTGGTACCCCAGCCGGCGACGATCCCCAGAATCACGAGCCCAACGAGTTTGTTCACTGTAACCCCTCCCCTTTTTCTTAATGCACTCTAGCCTTGCTGCTCCATCCCATTGAGCAGAGTGGCAACCCATCCGGCCATGAGCGCCAGGATGATCCAAATGTGTATGGTCATGGAGAACACTCAGTTCTGCCTAGAGCGTTGATCTACGTCCGGTGAGCAGGTTGTAGACGACCACGATGACTACTACCACCAGCATCAAGTGGACGACAGCCCCCAAGTTGACGACGAATGCGCCAAGCAGCCAGAACAGCAGTAGTATAACTACAAGCATCCACAGCATCGATGATTGTGCCCCCTTTTTCAGATTGTTCGTTTCCTATCTTGAGTGTATCCCTAACCCAGGCTGCCTGTCGTCTATCGAAGTGCTTATACGGGGATTAGATCTCGGGGACAGGGATTAGTGCTGGGATCTCTGGGTTACGGTAAAGTGTATTGAACCGCAATACGCTTATGCCTGGGGCATCCCGCCTACCAGTTCTCAGCCAGCAACTCGAAGTGCGCCTGAGGATGGGCACAGGCGGGACAAGTATCTGGAGCCTCCTTGCCTCTATGCACGTAGCCACAGTTGCGACAGCGCCAGACGACGACCTCTTCCTTCTTGAGCACCGTGCCGGCCTCAACGTTGGCCAGTAAGCCCAGATAACGCTTCTCGTGTTGCTTCTCCGCAACGCTGATAGCGCTGAACAGCTTCGCTATCTCGGCAAAGCCTTCCTCCCGCGCTGCCCGAGCAAACGACGGGTACATCTCATCCCATTCATAGTGCTCCCCAGCAGCTGAAGCTCTGAGGTTCCCAGCCGTGGTCCCTACTGTGCCAGCCGGAAACGCGGCGCGAATCTCGACTTCCCCTCCCTGGAGCATACAAAAGAACCGGTGGGCATGTTCTTTCTCCTGGCTTGCGGTCTCCTCGAAGATGTCTGCGATCTGCAGATAGCCTTTTGTCCTGGCTTGACTGGCGAAGAAGGTGTACCGGTTTCTCGCCTGTGACTCCCCGGCAAATGCCGTCAAGAGATTATTCTCGGTGCTCGATCCTTTTAGTTCCAATGCTGTTCCTCCCTCAGCCAATAAGAAGCCGGTTTACGCCTACACTTTCAGCTTATGAGTAAACCGGCACAGCTGTCGTCTATCGAAAATCTGATAATAGGGGTACTCTAGCTCAAGAAGCCCCAGTTTCCTTACCCAGGCCACGGCCTCGGTGCGTTTGCCCACCAGACCATTCGCGCCAATCACAGCGGGTCCGCCCCAAACGCACGATCGGCGGGGTCGTGGGAGCAGTGGCGTTGAAAGTGCACCCTGTCCGGGAGATCTCCATTTTCTAGTCGTAGCCTGAAAAAGGGTCTCGCTTGACCTGGTCTTGCGGCATCCCCAGAGCGAAGAGCTGGCGTTCCATGGACCTGACCATCGATGGCGGTCCGGAGACGTAGCACAATCGCTCCCGCAAGTCGGGCATGACTTGTTGGACCAGATTGGCGTTCACGTGCCCGGTGTGGCCCGACCATCCCGTGTGAGGCTCCAACAGCACGTGTTCGACGCGGAAGTGCGGCAGGCGCCGGGTCAGCTCTCCAAACTCATCGCGGAAGGCCACCTCATCCCAACTCCTGTTGCCGTAAAGAAGGACGACATCGAAAGGCAGTTGTCTGTCGGCGATGTAGCGCAGCATGCTCCGAACTGGAGTGATGCCGATGCCGCCAGCGAGGAACGCCAGTTTGCGGGGTTTGGCAGGCAGGGTGAATTTGCCCTCGGGACCGCTGAGCCTGGCCCAATCCCCCGGCCGCATCTGGGCCAGCGCCTGGGAATAGGAGCTCTCGGTGATGCGCTTGGTGAACTCCAGGTATCCCTTTTCAGTGGGTGAGTTGGATATGGTGAAATGATGAAGTCCCTCGCCGTCACCCACCTTGATGGTAACGTAAAAGAATTGCCCCGGCCGGTAGCGCACGTTTCTGGAGCGGATGGGAAAACGAAAAGTGCGAATCGAAGGCGTGCGCGGGATGACGTCGCTGACCTCGGTCTCGAACTCCCACATGTTGTCCGTACCTCAACCCCTGATTCTGATGGTTTCCGATAAGCTCTGTGTCACGCGGGGTGCCCTTGATCTTGGCCTTATAGGTCTGATTCATACTGTCCATAAGGTCCTTCAGATTTCTATTGCCACCCGCCTTTGCCGTCTTGAGCAGCGTAGCCGTCGTGATGTTGTTAGGGCTGCCCATATCATTGTCCGGCTGCATGCAGCCGCAATTCCAGCACATAGGTTACCTCCTGAGTAATGATTTTGCCTCATAATATTGGGAATATACATCAAGGATGTCTTGAACTACGGTATCCAGCGTGATTTCCATCAGACACCTCTAGGTTGGCCGTTAATCGACTTTGTTGGGTGCCAGGACCTCCATCTTTTCGAGATATTGCCGGATCATGACACCAGCCGTTGCTCCTTCACCGGCGGCGCTTGCCAGCTGTTTGGTCCCACCGGCTCTAGCATCCCCCGCCGCGAAGATGCCTGCCTTTCTCTCCGGTGTGAAAGTTGGATTTCAATTTCCTGGTGCCTGGTTAGGATGTCCTGCGCCAGTTTGTCCAAAGCGGCGAAATCGTCTCCCTTGGGCATTCCTTTCACGAGCACGGGTTCGAGCAATTCCACTTTCAAATCGGTCAACATGCCGCTGATCTGTTCCACCGTTTTACCGCCCCAACCATAGGAACCGATAATGGAAGCATGCCTGATCTGGGGCCGCAGCGGGTTGGTTAGGAATACGGCGGAGATTATCTGCGGATGGGCGCCGGCCAGCACCGTGGGGGATCCGATAACGATCGTTGCCGCATCCACCAGCGCCGTGGCCAGCTTGCCCAGATCGGTCACTATCAGGTTGAACTCTTTCACGTGCGTGCCGTTCTGCAACAGTATTTCGGCCAGATAATCGACCAAAATCTGAGTGCTGCCGTGCATAGAAACGTAGGGAATGACGACCTCGTTGCGCACCCTATCGGAAACCCAGTCCTTGTAATGGGCCATGATGCTGGCGGGGTGGCTGTGAATTGGACCGTGACTCGGAGCGATCATTTCGACCTGATACGCGGAAATCCGCTCCATATTCTTGCGAATGATCGCACGGAAAGGCATCATTATCTCGGCATAGTATTCCTTGGCGGACTCGACAACGCGCCAGTCGTCGTCACACAGGAGATCAGAGGTGGCAATGTGGGAGCCGAAGAAGTCACCGCTGAATAGCGTTTTGTCCTCGTGCAGATAAGTGGACATAGTTTCGGGCCAATGCACCCAGGGAGTATGGACAAACTCAAGCGTCTTATCGCCAAGCGAGAGTCTCTCGCCATCTTCGACGGTGAGGATCCTGTCGCCCTGGACTTGCAGCAGATCGACCAGCATTTGCTTAGCCTTGGGCGACACTAACAGCTTGGCGTTTGGATATTTTTCCAACACCACAGGCAGCGTGCCGGAATGGTCCTGCTCGGCATGGTTGGCGATAATGTAATCCAGATCCTTGACGTCGAGCGAATCGAGCCGGCTGAATAGTATGTGGGACATCGTAGTATCCACAGTATCTATCAAGGCGGTCTTCTCGCTGCCTCGAACCAGGTAAGCATTATAGCTCGTTCCGTCGGGCAGGGGGATAAGGCTGTCGAAAAGCCTGCGGTCCCAGTCGACGGCGCCGACCCCACCAGGGGGGTGGACCCATTTGTCAAGACACAAAAGAGACGAATTCTAAGCTAGGACCTCCTTTCGTCTTGCTGCTTGCATGTTTACGATCCTAATCCTTGATGTAGTAATCACTCAACTAGGCCACGGCCTAGTTGAGTGATTACCGGGCGCCAGCCTAAGCGATTGCTTCTGCTTTCACCGACCCGCCTTCCCTGATATCCACCTCGCCGAAGTATATCTGGGCTGGCGTCCGATATCCCAGCGATTGGTGTGGCCGCTCGTTGTTGTAAAAGTCCAAGTAGCCCATCAGGCCCTGCCGGGCTTCCCTCGGAGAACCATAATCTTTGAGGTATACTTCCTCGTACTTCACGCTCCGCCAAAGCCTTTCCGTGAACACGTTGTCTATGGCTCGCCCCTTCCCATCCATGCTGACCTGGACGTCGGCCTCCTGGAGAAGCTGGATGTATTGCGGACTCGTGAAGTGGCTCCCCTGGTCGCTGTTCCAAATCACCGGCTTGGCCTTTGCCAGAGCACCCTCCACCGCTTCCAGCACGAATCCCATCTCCAGAAGACGTTTTCGGCCATTCTTCTTGCTTTCACGCTATTACCTCTCCTCCTTGTTCCACGCTTGGCGCCATCCTCCAGGTATACCGGACCGTACAGTCCTCCAGGTATACCGGAGCATACAGTGCATGCAGCGTAAGACCTCCAGGCGACGAGGTAGCGGTCTTGTGTAACTCAGCGACGGGTGGAAGGACTCTGGTCGCAGATCCCAGTTACGCTCGCCGATCAACCCCGAAGCATAACTACAGTGGTAACACTTTACGTCGGCCATGATTTGCAATTTGGCCCCCTTTTGACAAACTCCCTTATGATTTTCGGGTCTGTGAGCTCCATGAACTAGGCTAGCGGCTAGCGCAGGGCATCCAGGACACTCCCTGCCAGATAATTTGCATACGCCTCGCTCGCAGCCCGGTTTCTCGGGTCCGTGGCAATAGTTTCCGTGATTCTAGTGAGAGTCTTTGCATCCAAGGATGTCATCTTCCCACACCACGCGAACATCCCTTGTGTCGTGTCTATTCCCTGGTTGGCGACCAGTCCGATTTCTGATACATCGGGAATCAGTTGGGTACAAAGCAAGGCCCCGGCTATCTTCTGAGTCAGATCCGCGTTAGCGGCTGGTGTCCGCTGCCCCTCGTTCAGCAACGGCTCGGGCTGCTCGGGGAGATCGCCCCGGGCTGTTCTTGCTTGGTGAATCACCACTTGAGACCGGGCGACCTGATCCACGACGGACTCGTTGGTTCGTCGCGGTTCCCCGATGCCTCGCTCTTGGCCAAGGTAAACCCAGAATCCTACGAAGGCTTCTCTCTCCATCATATGGCTCCTCCAGTCGAAGTGCTTAATCAGGGATTAGATCTGGGGCCCATCCAGCTTGAGCTGGCCTGCCCAAGCGCCAGCGACGGGAACCCCAATCGCCGGGATTGGCGGGTCGTCGCGCAACTCAGCCGTACTGTCAATCCTGATGACCTCCACTGGCCGTGCCAGGCCAAACTGGATGAGACGCCACGAAGTGGTCGTCCCCCAGCGGCGGAGGTCGTGCGTCGGCGCGAGATACGTGCAAAAAAAGGTCCCATAGAGCATGGCGAAGAACCTTGTCACGGTTAGAATCGTGCGCACCCCCTGTGTAAGCCCTCTCATTTGGCATTCCCTTTCGATGGAACCGCAGCAAGCACTTGGCTTCGCCGCCAGCGGCCCAAGAGGCGGCGAAGCCTGCCTCGTTGCTATAAAGACGACCGAAGTCCGCGGTCGATCAGACGACTTAACCGCGATAGCGATCGTAGGTGGACGTGCTGCGCGTCGTTTGCTGGTCAAAAAGCGGCAAGATCCAGCGTACGACGCCCCAGCCCAGTAGGGCGTAGGCGAGCATCGCGATGAGCGATGGGATCTCCAGTACCATGCCACCACTAGAAGGGCTGCCGGTCAGGCCGAAGAACGGCGCCAGGAAGACTCCGGCGGAATTGTAGACGAAGCCAGCGAAGTCGTTGGCGGGATTGGCGCCGATGAGCTTCAGCAAGATGCGCAGTCCAATCAGCACTTCCACGACGCCGACGAACAGCCAGATCACCTGGGAAACCTTAGAGAGCTTCTGCCGATGCTCGGCGCCGAGATCGTGGGTGGTCCGTTCGCTGTGCGCGAGGCCGGCCTGATCCGTGACAACGCGCTCGCGTTGATCGACGCCAGCCGGACTTCGAGCAGCTTGCTCGGTGTGCTCGGCCTGATCGAAGCGAGCCGGGGCTGGGGCCGGACCGCCGGTGGGAGCGGTCCGCTCGTCGACTCTGGTGGTCTCACGGCGCTCGACTGGTCGTGGCTCTTTGGCTTGTTGTAACATCTCTTTCTCCTTTTCGTGCTGTACACGGGCGAATGGTGCTAGTAGTAGCGAACCCCTCTAGTGCGTATTCAATCATTATTGAGCCATCATATTCGTCATTGTCGATTGCATCTGCTTCATCTGTCCTATCTGTCCCATCATTTCCTGCTCCTCGGCCACGCTCGTCTGAGGCGTAAAATCCTGCCACCACGATGTCTGGCTCAACATCTGGGCCATTCCGTTGGCCAATCCTTGCATGTCTTGCATAGCCTGTAGTCTTTCCTCTGGGGTCATTCGCTCGGCGTGGTCCCCCAGCTGGCCTGCCAGCGCGCTCGTTTGCTCCATAGTTTGTGCCATCATTTGCCGCATTTCCGGCGTCCCCTGCTGTGTCTGCATTGAGGCCTTTGCCATCTGGCTGGTCAACGAAGCCACCTGGCCCATCGTCTGCTGCATCTGGGAAGCGGATGTCTGGCCTCCCATCTGGCCACCGATCTGGCCACTCATTTGACCCGTCATCCGGCCCATTTCGCCCATGCTGGCTCCCGGAGGAACGGTCATCATTCCGGCCTCCGGCGTTCCGGCTATAGGGCTCGGCGTTGAGATCCCTGCGGAACCGACCGGATTGGTTGTAGCCCTCGACCCCTGGAGGGTTGCACTGGCGGTGGGAGCGGTGGCCACGGCGGTTTGACAACCAGCCAGCATCAGTAGTGCAGTCACCAGTCCGATGCCTAACATAGATACTTTTAGAACATACATAGTAATCTTCCTCATAGACGTAGTATTCTTCCCTTTTGAGGGGGGCCGAACTGGGTTATCTACTTCTCCTCCGCATTGAGAACCCGAGCAGGGCAGTTCCAGCGCCTCCCAAGGCCAACCAGACCAGGAACATGCCATTGGGGCCACCGGCACGCGGCAGCGTCACAGGCATCGCGACGGTTGGTGTCTGTGCCAGCGCTGGTGTTACCACGGGCGCAGCTGGAATCGGTGTTTCGACAGTAGGCACTGGCGACTGTTGTGCCGGCGCAGGCGTTGACGTTGTTGTAACTGGGGTCGGAGTCGGAGTCGATACGACCGCCACCTTAAGATTAGTGACATATACTTCGGTCGTCTTACTGGCATACACAGGAACATCGACAAGTATTGTCTCGCCATCCCCGAACTCCTGCCTGAGTATCTCACCCTTAAACGGGTCAATTACTCTGGCACAAGTCCTCCACCCCGCTTGGCCCTGCATCTCTACTTTGTTGACACCGTCAGCGATGATCTGGCGATCAACGCCCGGTCCAACCCGGCCGGTGAAGAAATCTTGAGTCCCAATGCGAAATCTCACACCCGCTTCAGGCTGAAGGCTGCTAGTGCAATCAACTCCTGTGAATTTGCCAACCTGTACTTCCCCGTAGGGTACAGAGCGTGGGGTCGCCGTTGGCGCTCCTGGCCCTGGCGTCGCCGTCGGTGTTCCTGGCACCGTCGTCGCCGTCGGTGTTCCTGGCACCGTCGTCGCCGTCGGTGTTCCTGGCCCTGGCGTCGCCGTTGGTGTTCCTGGTACCATCGTCGCCGTTGGTGTTCCTGGCCCTGGCGTCGCCGTCGGTGTTCCTGGCACCGTCGTCGCCGTCGGTGTGGGAGTTGCCGCCGCGCACCCTCTAAGAGACACGGTGTTCGTATCCAGTGTCACCGCGCCATCAGCGGACACGCCACGCGCCAAGACTCTTCCGTCCACGGTTGCGCCGGTAGTCAGTGTGATGTCATGGGCCGCGATAATTGTTCCTACAAACGCAGTGGTTGTGCCGAGAGTCGCAGAACTGCCCACCTGCCAAAACACATTGCAACCCGGACCTGAACCGCCATTACTAAAGACAATCGAGGAGCCGGATGCGGTCGTGAGCGTGCTCCCCATCTTGAAAACCCAGACCGCATTGGGGTTGCCCTGGGCGTTGAGCGTGAGTTGTCCCGTCAACCCGGCCGACGACGAAAAACAATAGACGCCTGGAACGAGCGTCATTCCACCCAAGTCCTGACCAGTCAAATCGAAGTCGCACGACTGGCTTGCCAGAGCATTGTACGCGGTGGTGGCATCATTCTGAGCCTGAAGCGCGGCCGAATCAGTTTGGTGAACCGTTCCGTTGAGAGTGATGCTCCCCAAGCCAGTGATCGAACTACCTGGGTGCAGCCCGAGGTCCCCGTTGATGGTAGTCGGGCCTGTATTGGTCACCGTGGAGGCACCCAGGACCGCGAAGCTCTGTGCCGAACCCAGTGAGGGCGCAGTCGCCGCAGGCAACGGGCTGCTGGCCGCCCTGCCTCCTGGGTAGGTACTAGCAAAGAGCACTGCAAACGCGATGAGTCCCACGAATGCCGCCCGCGCGGTCCATCCATGTAGCTTGACCATGTTCACCCTCCATAAGCTGAACCATAGATCATTGTCCTGGTTCATATCCCTATTCCACGTCACCGGCCCCAGACGCTGGCGGCGGCCCTTCTACGGGTGCCTTGCCTCTTCCCCCTTGATCTGGGAGGTCTTCTACCTGGGCTCGTCCAGCCATTTATGGAGTTCGCCCGTCACCTCGACGATCTTTCCCCTGGCCGTGACTACCCCCATCTGGACTTCGCTCTTGATCTCGTCGATCGTGTTCTTGGCCTCGTCCAGCCCCTTCTGGACTTTGTCCTTGACGTCAGCAACCTTCTCCCGAGCTCTGCCCTTAGTCTCGTGGACCTTGCCACGAGCCTGAGTCTCATCTGACCCGGTCCCTTTGCCTACAGCCTGCTCGACCTTGCCCTGAAGTTTCTCCGCCTCGCCCTTCACCTTTTCCTTGTCGACCATGGTGTAACCCTCCTAAACACGTCCTGTTGACGCTGTGCTAGCCTTTCTTCAGCGGCGCAGATGCCACCTGCTTTGACCGGGCAACAAAGCACGGAACAAGGCGATCAGGATGACCGCGCCAACTATCCCAATGGCTATACTGGTGAGGTTGATCCCGGTTACGTCGATTCCCAGCAGCGGGGATGCCAGCCAGCCGCCCAGAACCGCGCCGAGGATCCCGACGACGATGTCACCGATGATGCCGTAGCCGCCCGCTCCCATCAGCCGACTGGCAACGAAACCTACGATAAGCCCCAGAATAATCCAGGTGAGTATGCTCATAGCTATCTCCTTAATTTTTGACGCACTCTGGCAGTGTTGGATCATTCGCAGCACCGCCAACTAGGACTACTGTTAGCATAGCCCTAATCCCCGCCGCCTGTCGTCTATCTAAGTGCTTATTCTGGGGTTAGACCTCGGGGTCAGGGATTAGTACGGTTACCTCGGACTAACGGTTGAAGGGTTATTGGTTATTACGTAGAATCAGCCGGCGATCTGCGCGTAGCAGAAGTTGTAATGCTGAGCCCGGTTAAACGGGCCAGAGATCGCTTCTACCCCTTCCGCGGGCCGAGCACGTCATCCTCGGTGGCCCCATAGGGGAGTGGGGCAGTTACTCCTGTGCCCGCTGCGAGGGCCGGCTCTTCGCGCTGGTCGGGGATTGCCTCATCCGCCACGATGAGCAGATCCTTGCCGAGGCGAGTGTACTCACTGGCCTCGATGGTGTGGGTATGGCCGAACATTCTCGCGAACAGTCCGCCAGTGACTTCGTAGCCCGTTATCTTGTCCGTTGTCGGGTCAATGTGGACGTCAGTTAGCTCGCCAGCATAGTTGCCCGAAACCGTGGCCACTCTGCGTCCCGATGCCTCGCCGAGGCTCAGCATCTGGGCAGCATCACCGAAGCGCGTCTGATCCTGGAGCTTCTCTGCGCTCTGGGTCGGCACCGCATCGCCCCCAAAGCTGCTGATGTCTTCCGCCAACAGGATCTGCAGCCCGGCGAAGCGCGGCGACTTTATTACCAGCGCCCCCAAGCGCTGCTCCACTGGACGCAAAAGCACGTCCTCCACCATTCCGATGTTTTCCCCTTGGGTCGTGATGACAGTCTTCCCTTTGATCTCCGACGCTTTCATGATTATGCCTCCTTAAGTTTCTCGTCTTCCTCTACGTTTGGGTTTCGCCGTTAGAGCGGCAGCGAAGTCTGCCGTCCCACCATTTCGCACCACAGGCTGGACTTTCTGCCCCATCCGCCGCACGTGCGTTCTGGTGCTACCATTAGCTATACTTTGATTCCTCCAGTCATAAGCAGAAGAGCGATAGCCAGTAAGATTACTGCTATTGTTAGAAAGGGGATTTTCGCGGGGATTATTGGGAACAGGTCAAGAAGAGCCAGTATCAGTCCCACGACCACCAAGATTGTAATGAGTGGCATTGACAGCCTCCTAAGTTTATCGAGATTCTTTAGTTCTAGATGTTCTAGCTTGAGCCAGACCGGCTGTATGCTGACTCGGCCATAACCGTGCCAACTTGAGAATTGTGCAGGTGAGAATGGGTGCGAGTACTAGCGTATCCCTCTACTAGTAGTGTATCCGTAATCCTCGCCGCCTGTCGTCTATCGAAGTGCCTATTCAGGGATTAGATATCGGGGACAAGGGGGTTTACTCTTGCTCAAGAATCCCCATGTCCCCGGCACGGGACGCGGCCTCGGGGGGCTCGCGTGCTCCGTTCTTGCCGAGACTGCGGCTGATGTTGCTAAACGACTTCCTGTGTTATCCTATGGAAGAAACGTTCAACATCTGGGACGCTTTGCATGCCAGGGTCGGCAAGTTCGAACAATCCTTTCTTGAGGCAGAGTTTCCCCGTCCGTGGTTTCCTCCCCGACGTTCGGCAAAGACTTCGCCAATGTCGTCCATCTGGCTCGCAATCCAGCGAGAGATGTCCTCCTTTTCGATCTTAGAGCGAAGGGCGCGCGCACGTTCTCGCCGCTCCAGGGATGACATCGCCAATGCCTCTGCCAGTGCGCTGGTCGTTCCGTCCACGTCAGTGGGCTCGACGCCCAGCACTGTGCCAGATAACTGCTCGAATGCTCCCGCCGCCCTGGATAGTATCAGCAAGCTATCACGCGAACTCACGATAGGGCCCTCTTTCGCCACCAGATTCATGCCGTCGGCAAGCGGATTCACCAGCAGCACATCGCAAAGACTCATTCCAGCTAGCGCCTGAGGGTAGTTGTTTTCGTAGAATACCTCCACCGGCCGAAACCCCCCTCGTCCGAATCTTGTGTTAATCGCCTGTACCAGCCTCGTGACCTCTTCGTAGTATTGCTCGTATTCTGTGATACCTGTGCGTGACGGCACGAGGAATGCCAGAAACTTAACCCTACCTTGCAACTCCTGGTGCCTGTCGAGCAACCGCGCGAAAGCGCGGAATCCACGGACGATGTTCTTGCTGGGATCCAAACGATCGACGCGAACCACCGTTCGCTCGCCGCAAAGTTGTCGCAGCCGCTCCTGATGCAGCCTCACGACAGGTGAGCTCATGGCTTCTCGCAGTCCGTGGACATCAACTGAGATGGGATAGACACGCACGCGTACAACTTGTTTGCGGATCTTAACCGTCATTCCGACATCATCAACCTCGGCATCCTCCAGGAAATTATCGCAGCAGCGAAGGAAATTACGCGCCGACAATAGAGTCTGAAAGCCGATGATGTCGTTCGCCAGGAGGCTTCGGCAAATCTCTCGACGCAGCGATAAGGGAAGAGGTTGCCATACCATTGGTTCAGGCCACGGAATATGGATGAAATGCTGCAAGACTGCGTCCGGTACCAGCTGCCGAATGAATCCTGGAGCCCGGTACAAGTGGTAGTCGTGCAGCATAATGACAGGCTTCGTTTGTCCCCTAGTCTTGGCTGCAACTGTGCGGGCGAAAGCCACGTTTGTAGGCACGTACCCGCCCCACCACGCTTCGCCGATGGTGTTCTTGTCCCTGGGAGGCTGCAAGCGGCCCCACATCGAGTGCTGGAGAAACCATAGGAACCGGTTGCTGAAGACGTCGTAGAAGTTGTGGAAGACGTCCTTCGGAACGGCCACAAAGTCGACGTTGGGGTGGAATCCAATCTTCGTGTCTGGCAGAGAATCAGGAGGTGGACTTTGTCGCGGTATGGAAGTCCCGTTAGATCGTGGCGGGCGCCCCGCGATGTAGCGGTCCCCGGGCGTAACTGCACTGGCTATCCACGAGAATTCGTGATCCATTCTGACGGCACTGAGCGCACTAACCAAACCCCCACTTGCTCTCCTCACTTCGATCTCGTTGTTTGGCCCCAAATAGTGCTCAACAGGACCCCTGTTGCTGGCTACAACCAGATTTAAGTCGCCTGAACGCTGCTCTTCAAGTATCATCGATCCCCTCTTCTGGGCGCAGACAACAGAAGGGTCCGAGGACATAGCCTAGCACCCTGAGGATCGCTACGCCTCTTTCTACTAGCCTACGAGGTTAGCTGACGGGCTCGGGTTGAAAGAGCTGCCCTATCTCGGCCAAGGTCGAGAATTCACCCCAAGTATCTGGTTCCCCCGTTTCCCTTTCGGGAATTCGGCCATTGCTTCTCCGTTAGGCTCGTGTGCGACGGCTCAGAAATCAAAGAACGAATCAGTAGCTAATGGTAGTGCGCTGTGCTCGGTTGATCATCTAGTGACCGTGTAGTATAGGTTAATGTATTTCCGAATAGGCGTAGAGCCATTTTCGAAGTTAAAAAGATAATCGCCAGTCTCAACCGCATCGTAGCTAAAGTGATAACCGTTCCCTGCTCGGCTCTCCCCAACGAGAAGTTTCTTAACAGGAGCTATCATCCAGAGAGCGAAATTGATTTCAGAGTACTCTACCGAAAATGATCCATCTATTTTGTCGCCAGCACTCAAACTGACTGGTTTCTCGTAGGCATCCTTGCCGGCCACCTCGAATCGTTCACTAGATGAGACTACCTGCCGTCTGGTCATTGCTCCTTGGGTTGGAATTGGCGCAGGTGTATTGCTTGGCTGTGATGCTGGGCTGTTTGTTAGCGAAGTGGTCGCTCTGAACGAAAACGGGGCTGTAGGTGTACTAGTTACCGTTGCTGTAGGTCTCGCTATTGGAGTTGGCAATACGTCTTGAAGTCGGAGTATGTTTTCTCCGGCGAGCATTCCCCCTTCAAGGGTAACGACAACCCCTATTACGGCTGTTGCAAACCCAAATACACGCAACTCTGCCCCTCCTAGAACCGATGCATAGCCAATTTGACTGGACCGCATTTCTCTATTGGGGACCAGGCGGACTGTACCTGTTCACCGCGCCGTATTGGAACCTAATGAGCCAACCCAGAAGGTAAACAACACGAAGAGTGTCACGACCGCAAGAGCGGTCAATCCACCTGCCCCGAGATCGCCGAGCGCTCCAAGTGCGATTCCAAACATTTCAGCCGCCCTTCTCTAGCTTGCTTAGCACAAGAAACCCACGACACCACTTGCCAGATTCCACTACGATCGGATTCGAGTGGTAGAGCAGGCTGGCTTCGCTCCCTGCCTGACCAAGTCGCGCCACAGAATTGCCTTTCTTCACTGGCGGAGGTGCCAAATGCCGCGGCCCGGCGACAAAGCGCGGAAAAAGGCGATCAGGATGACTGCGCCAATTACCCCAACAGCGATGCTGGTGAGGTTGATCCCGATCACGTCGATCCCCAGCAGCGGCGTTACCAACCAGGCGACGACAACCGCGCCGAGGATCCCGACGACGATGTCCCCGATAAGGCCGTAACCTCCCGATCCCATGAGCCGATTGGCACCCCAACCGGCGACGAGACCCACGACTAGCCCAGCGAGTATTGTCATAGAGCCCCCTTGATTCTTTAGGACGGGTAGAGCTATTAGCCCCCCCAGTACGGCGCGTAGCCGTAGTAGCCGTACAGATTTCGGTAGTAGTCCTGCTCGGCGAGGCCAGGGTCATAGCAAGGTGCGCCGGCCACGTGCGCACGGGACTGGTTGATGTGGACGAAGTTCTTGGTTATGCGGGTGATGGCGTCGACCGGGATGAAGGACTTCGTCTCGCCTAGGCCGAGGAACCCACCCGACTCTACCTGCATGAAGCGAACCTTCTGGTCGCGGTCGTCGATCAGGAGGTCATCGACCTTCCCGACGTCGTTGCCGTCCTTATCCTTTACGGTTCGCCCTCGGATGTCTTCGTCGGAAATCTTGACGGTCATGTTAGTGTCGCTCAGCTTGCTGAGCGTGGCGGTGGCATGGTTTGTCATTGCGATCCTCACTAACGTCTAGAACGTAGCGCGGGGGGCTCGTCCCCCACCGGTGGTAGGTGGACGCGGCCGACCGTCGATTACGCAACAGGCTAATGTGACATTGTCCAGCTACTTAACGGGTCGTCAGGCTTTGATCCTCTCGGTCTTCGATTCCGTGACAACTGCTTTGATGGCGACTTTTACAGCATCTTCCATCGGATCTTTGAAGAGCACTTCGATCCGGAGCAGGCCGTGCTCGTAAGTCGCTTCGGCTTTGTCAGGTTTCACCGGCCAACCCAGAGCCAGAGCTGAAACGTACTCGATGTCCCTTGCTGGCGCCATCAAGTGGACGCTGTCTTCCAGTATCTTCAAATCGATGGTTTCCGTTGGCGCCCCTGGGATGGCGAACTCCACTACTAGCTTGTGGTTCTCCCTGTCAGCATACGCCACAGTCTCGGGCGCAACTTTCATTCGATATTCTTGCATCTTGGCACTCTCCTCGCTTGGTGATGTATTCCAACTAGCTGTTCCCTGCCGCTGCCCTTGCGAGCGGTTCTCTAAACGGTTCTCTGGTAGTATCGTATCCCTAATCCCCGCCGCCTGTCGTCTATCGAAGTGCTTATTCTGGGATTAGATCTGGGGGCCAGGGATTAGTGCTGGTACCTTGGGGTTAGGGTAAGGTGTTATGGGTTATTGCGATGCGCCTGGAAATCGGCCAGGCGGCGCTGGCCAGGGCCAAGGACAGCCAGTCAGATTGGCCAGGTTCATGCTCCTACTGAATACTCAAGGTCGGTAACGGCCTTCACGAGATATCAATCGTCTCGCCTTGCCCCTGGCCATCTGGTGGACGCACCTGCAGCCGCGTGGGGCGAATCTCGACCACTTCGCACCACTCCGCTTCGGGCGCCCCGGCAAGGGCAAGTCGGTCGGGGTACTCGCCTGGCGTCAACAAACGTGCCACCCCGCGCGCCTGCCAGGTGTCGGCGGTGGCTACCACAAGCGTATTGCTCTCCAGATTGAACAGCAGATCCGACGTCCTGGGCACGAGCACGTAAAGGGCGAGGTCCACCGCCTCGCAGGGCAGGACCTCGGCCTGAATGTCCGCCGGTCCGCCAGCCGAGAGCACGATCTGGCGCGCGGTTGAGAGGGCCTCGCTGGCCCGCTGTCGTAGCTGACGTAGCACTGCTCACCTCCCACAAAGAAGAAGCCGGTTTACGCTTACAGCCTCAGCATATGCGTAAACCGGCACGGCTGTCGTCTATCGAAAGTCTAATATGGGGGTTTATTCTCGCTCGAGAAGCCCCAGTTTCCTGGCCAGGGCCACGGCCTCGGTGCGGTTGCCCGCTCCGATCTTACCGAGGATATGGCTGATGTGCGCCTTGACGGTGCCCACGCTGACCGTCAGTTCGCCGGCGATCACCAGGTTGGACGCACCACCCGCCAGAAGACGGAGGACCTCAATCTCGCGGGCGGTGAGCGGCTCAGCACCGCTCCGCATCATCGCGGCCCCTAGGTCGCTGGCAGGTCCATGGTGAGTGCTTCCGCCAGGCGGAGCGCTCCGTCCGGGAGATGCAATGGCCGCCAGCAGTCGGGCGACGTACTCGGAAGCGATCCCTCGCGCGGCCACCTGGCGGAGCAGGGCGCCCATCGGCTCGCCGTGATCGGCGAACGTGCGGATGAAACCCTCCGGCTCGGCCAGGGCCAGCGCCCGTTCCATGGAGCTTTGCGCTAGGGTGAGCTTACCACTCTCCTGCAGGGCCAGCGCCTGGAGCGCCAGAATCTCGATCACGACCCCGAAGCGCCCGGCGGTCTCGGCGGGACCCAGCAGACGCGCCAGAAGCTTGACCGCCTCCGCCACTTCGCCCCGCGCCAGGCGGAGCCGGACCAGGCTCAGGCACTCCCGCTCGTGAGGCAAGCCGAAGTCGACCGCTTCCCCCACCCGATGCTCGCGCGCCCAGTTCTCCGCGTCCTCCAGTCGGGCCAGAGCCACCAGGAGCTCCGCCCGTTCGGCGAGCAGAAGGCGGCGCATCACGGTCAAGCCGTTGTCCTGGACCGTCTCGATCGCCCTCTCGATCATGGCCAGCCCGGCCATCACATCCGCCTGTGCCCGATGCAATTGCGCGAGCGCCCAGTA
>JAMDCE010000067.1 GCA_023489135.1 Chloroflexota bacterium | reverse complement strand
TTTCTATTGATAATGGCACGCGCAAGTGCCCGTCGGGCTCTGCCCCGAGTGGCGGGGCTCCGCGGTAGTCGCGTCCGGCCCTGATATACTACACCCAACGCCGCCTGATGAGCTTCAAGGAGTAGCACAGGGGGCGCCGACCGCCAGGCCCCGAGAAATTGCAGTCTGGCCGAATCGGCTAGGTCGGAAATCTGAACGAGACCAGCAAGGAAGACATCGCCCAGAAGATTATGTGCTGTTGTGCTATCTCGAGCGAGCAACTGAAACCAATCCAGGCCTAGCTTGACTCCCAAGTACGGCCGCGGTGCCACTGTTGCCGCGCAGCCGAAAAGAGCGATCTCTCCATCCGGCGTCAACATAGGGCGACGCTCGACAATTAGATCGCAAACTAGCACGGAGTGCTCCGTGAACGTGAAGGCTCTAGCAACGTCTCGGTTGCCAACGATGGTAAGGATGACGCTGCCGGCCAGGTGGAACGGCAAGACCGGGTCAATTCGGACCTCGCCGAGCGTTAGGTCGATCGGCGTATGAAGGATGAGCGGAGGATCCGCTATTACCTGGTAAAGGTGGTGGAGATATCCAACGGTCGCCTGTCCTGGCTCCTTGTCCAGACGGGCAATGAACCAATCCCAAGATGGCGGAAACCCAGCAGCAGTCAGTACGGCCTCGAATGGCTCCCACGCCGCTGCACGCACCCAGTGCCGTTGGTCGGGCACTGGATTCGGATGCAATGCGACATCCTTCATCCCAGTGACATTCAGAACCCCGTACTCAAGCCAGTGACGCCAGAGATAATCAAAATCGAAGGCAAGAAGCTGTTTGATGCCCGGTGTTGTCGACAGCTCATCCAAGAATTGAAAGATGTAATCGATGCCAATCACTTGGCCGGGTTCCGACTCATTTGCCTCAATTGCCATATTGACCACATCATCCACATGTATCCAGGCGCTATCCCGCCGAGCGGTGAAAGACATCTGAACAGGTCCCCCGTAGATTGTCACCCGAAAGACGGCTCCTCTCGGATCAAAGCCATCGCCCAAGCGGTGAATGCTGGGCGCGTCAAACTGGTCCATTTGGCGATTGATCTCCTCGATTGATTGGCGGATGCTATTCAAATCGAGGCCGCTCGCCACGCCGATGACGAAGGCGTGCCGTGAGTCGGGCACTGCGACGGTTACTAGACCTTTATGATCGTCCAGAAGATTGTGAAGGCGGGGGTTTTGAAAGGATTCACCTCGTCGTTGATCGAATACAGCAAGAGCCCGCAGTTCTGTAATCTCTTGCAGTCTGGAGCGACAAGCTTCGTCCGCAGCGGCCTCTGCACCAAGCTCAGCGACGGCCACGGTAAGCGCATCGAGTACCAGGGCAACTGGTAGCGGTCTCTCGCCTGAGTCAGTTCTTATGTTGAGCGTGCTCCCGAGCATCGGCTCAATTGGTGCTATTGAAAGCTGTAGCGCGTCCGCAGGCCTGGTTGCCCAGGCCCACGCAGCCGCCGCCTGCGCGGGGACCTCGCATATCAATTGCCACTCCTCATCTGGAACGTGAATAGACGCCGCCTCGACCTCTGAGTCATTTAGGGCGACGGCTGCTATCGCGATTCTCCTGATTCGGGTCTTGAGACTTTCATGTTCCGGCTCGCCGGCATCGCGCGGAAGTCTGCCGACTGGCCAACTGGGCCGAACATTGCTCAAGCAGTGGTCGGAATACGCTAACGCCGCTTCCACCAAATCGCTGAGCCGGAATCCGTGTCGATCGAGGATGAAGGGGTCGATGGCCTCCGCCACCATCGTTGCTGCCCTGAGGATCTGAAGGGGATTGATGAACGGTCCCGGGTGGAAAGCTAGACGCCTTCCACGAAGGGGGAACTTCACGATAAGTCGAGGATCAAGTAACCACCAGTCCTCTACGTCCCAAAGTTGCGGAGCTGCCTTACGCGCCACACCGAGAAGTTTGGGCAAGGCAGATCGCCGAGGTATGACAGTGCCTTTCGGTGGGTTGCACACCGCGCGCGTCCAAAGCAGCGTGAGTGAGGGCAGACGGTGCCCACATCCGGGGGAGTTTACGGCGGCGGTGAGCAATGTGATGAGCGATTCCGGCTCGAACTTACTCAGAGCTCTATCGATACGCTGCCAATCAATCCCCGTACGTATGGCAGAGCGAGGCCTTTGTTTACGTCCCCATCGGGGAGCCTTGCCTCTATGTCCACATCGTTGAGCTCGACGACTCACGGGAAGCCTCCGCCCTCTTGAAGTGCTTTCTGTCGCAACGGCAGATGGTCGGCCAAGAACGATCGGTTCCTTGCCTGGTTACCTGTGTGGCACGAAGTGCATTTGTTTAGATCAGTGGTCGCTATGTCCATCGTGCATGCTGCTAATGGTAGCAGATCGGGATAGAAGCCGTCCAACACGTAGTTGAGACAGTTCTGTTGAGACAGTTCTATAGGCAGATTAACCGAAAGTGGGCACGCATGCCCGTTGACAATATAGCTTCTGCATCCTGGTGGCCCAGATATCACGAGAAGGATAGGCGATATCGTGGAGATAAACGGCAAGAACGTGCTCGACATCGCTTATGGCCGACGGATATTGTCATCATATTATGCAAAGAACTTCGGGGCCAGAGTAATCGGGATAGACCTGAACCCCGACGTGATCAAGTCCTCGGTAACCAGAGCGAAACGTGAAGGCGTGAATGATTTCACCGAGTTCAGGGTGGCTGATTCGCTCACACTTCCCTTTGGAGACCAGTTGTTCGACGCGGTGGTAAATGGGTGCGCCGTGGGGCCTGACCGCGAATCCACAGAAATGCGTAGATGAGATGGCCAGGGTGGAAAAGCCAGGGGGTTACGCGGTCATTCACGAATCCACACGGCTAAAGGAGATAGCCCACGACGAAAAAGCAGAAGTCGCGAAGCGACTGGACACAGTTCCATATACACTTGAGGAATGGAAAGTGATGATGACGAGCACAGGTTTGACGAAATTTAAGTCGGTGTACAGCGCGAGCGGCATCCTAACGAAGAAATGATTGAGCGTCGCGCTACGTGGCACAAAAGGATCCCAGTTGTTGATTGTGGCTACGACTTCCTAATGACAGCACTCGTATCGCCCGCACTTAGTGCAAGAGCCGGTGTTTGACATATAAGCCGAATTTCCCCACGAATTGACATAGACTCTGTCGCCGTGATTGGGACGAAGTAGGCTGTATCGACGTAGTCTGGACCTGTTCGATCGATAGATAACCCAGCTACCTGTGCCATTGAGTCTCCCATCAGTGTTGAGGATGAGAGAGTTTTCTTATAGATCAAGCAGCGCAACTCGTGGTATGTTTGAACAAGTCGACTTGTGGCCGTACGTGCCGATCAGTTCTCCCCCGCACTCAAATATCGCTGTTTGCTTGTTGCGCGTCTGGCGATTGCTAATGATGATCCGTCCGCAAAAGGTGCATCAGAGCAAGTAAGAAATGTTGTCCTGCGCATTTCTCCATCGAATCGCCGCCGAGGGCAGAACTCTTGCCTCTATTTTAAAGAATGACTTCTTGGACGGAGACAAGCGGTCCCCTTTATGGTTCACTTGAGGCTGGACAGGAACGAACGTAGGCGTGGCTTGCGAATGAAATGTAGTCGTGTGCTCCGTGCTCTGCGGCATTTCCTAAGTTCCTCTTCTCGGATCGCTACGATCCTTGCAAAATGAGCGTTCTTTCCACATCGCGCTTCTTATCGGATCATTTGTAAACAACGTGATGCTGAAAGATGCACTTGCATCCCAATACTATTATCGACCATTGTCGATGGCGATTTAGCTTCGGTTAACAGCCATAGAGATTCCGTTGCCGTGATTAGTCTCTAGTTTCTTGCTAATTCCAGAATCAGCAAGCTCCGAAAGGAGCCTGGCATTGACTTCCGAGTGGCGCAAATGTATAGTGTGAGTGGCCAGCAGGCTGGCCTATGGCTGGGCCCGTATCACACAGGTACGGCAAACCTTTTCGTGTGAGATTCCCCTACGATTCCTGCGATTCCATTGAACAAGCAGGATTATGGCGGCATAGACTGCCCGAAATTGAGATTGGGAGGCCCTTTCGGTACTAAGCGGAGGGAGGCGAAAGTCCTCCGAGCAGGGCATATCTTAACCTTCCCGCGCAAGGCCATTGGAACCGCCCGTATTTCATCCCAACAATTGGGACGCAGATACGATCGACAGTTTTGCTTGGTGCAGATATGCAGAATGACAGTAAGGCAGGCCATCGAAAGAGAATCAAGGAGCGTTTCCTGGCAGGTGTCGAAAGCGCGTTGACTGATGAAGCGCTCCTGGAACTTCTCCTGTCCTACGCTATCCCTCAAAAAGACTTGCAGCCATTGGTGAAGAGCTTAATGGCTGGTTTTGGCAGCCTTTCCTGCGTCCTGAAGGCCGACGTGAAAGCGCTTGCTGCAGTGAATGGCTTGGGCGAACACTCCGCGGTGCTATTGAAGCTCGTCGACTGGATTCGCACTCATAGAGTCTCGTCTGAAGATGAAAAGGATATAACCCTAACTAGATTGGAACCAAAGACAATGCAATCAACGCTTTTTGAGCTGGTTCAAGAAGAAGTGAAAGAAAGCGAGATCCCTGGCGAAATGGAAGATTTTCCCGTGGTCGGAGAGGATGTACCAGACCCAGCGACTACGCGATTCGAGCCTAAGCGAGTGCGCCCTCGCCGCGGCACGGGATTATTCGGCAAGGCTATTTTGAAAGAGGCGATTGAACTGCTCCCCACATTGCCGGACGCAGAGTCTCTTGATGAAATCCGTCCCTTCATCAGAAGCAACCTTCACTTCAGCGCTGAGCAGACAAGAAAGAGGAACGCCGATTATATAGTCCGCCGTATGTTCCCGGATGGTTACGCCGATAACACGCTGAGAGAGTTCGCCAGGAGGTTTGACGGTCGCCAGGAGCTGCAAGATGTTTGTTACTATCGTTTCTGCAAAGCCGAGCCTGTAATGTATCAGATCACTGATGAGCTGCTTCTTCCTGCTATCGGCTATGGTCGTCTGGAACGTAATTACCTGCGCGACTATCTTGTTCGCCACTTCCAAACAGGAAAGAGCATAATTGAGTACGGTAAGGCAATAGTAGAAGCCTTGGCTGCTGGCGGTTTGGTGAGACCCGAAAAGCAGTTCGTCGCTTTCAGGTATCGTGACATACTGATTCCGTCTTTCGCCTTTGTACTCCACAGCGAGTTCCCGGAGCCAGGAATGTACGACATTGATAAGCTGGAGAACAACGAAGCAGTGCGTGCCATGCTCTGGAATCCCGATCGCATTCTTCCGTCCCTCTACGAATTGCGCAACCAGGGCATCATCTCCAAAGTGTCGGAGATTGACAGTTTTCGTCAATTCAGCACCAGGTACAATCTGGATCAGGTTGTTGAACAGCTCACGAGTGGCGGAGGTCAGACGTGACGGATACCGAGATTATCGAAAATCTCAAGAGTAAATTGGCAGTACAGGTCGGTCGTCATTTGTACGGCGTTTTGGGTACCTACAAAGCCTTGGATGCGTTCGCGGTAAAGCTGCGTCAAGCTAAAACGCCAACTGGCCAGTACTTTCCCGAGCCTTTGTCTGTTAATAAGGGCATTCTGGAAGATATTCCTGACGACGAGTTCCACACTTTGGCGAAGAACGAAGCCAAGATGCCATCGCCCACCGCTGCACACGTTGGGCGCGCTTTTGATCTGTTCCTTCGCTCGAAACTTGCCGAGCAAGGGTTGGTGGTTCTGTCGAACTTGGAAATGCTCTTCGCCTACCGTGTGGAACTGAATACACTTCGCACGTTGGCTGCAGATAACTATCAGGTTGTGCTGCTTCTCCCTGGAAAGAGGGAGTACGGTCGGATAGTGATGTTCCCGGACGCGGTCGATGGCAGCTATACGATTCCATCGAACCTGATTGCCGAAAACCACCTTTGGGAACTCACGGCTTAACCTCAAGAGATTCCTGACAACTTTGACGAGGTGATCGCCAATGTCCAAAATAGAAGACCTTTTCGCCATTCGTAGGAGCCTCGACGAGATCTGTACGGTTCCGGACCGCATTATCTCCGTCTATTCGTTGGAGAAGCACGTCTGGGCTGACTCGAATTCTTACGAGGCCCGTAAGAAACGCCAGCCGGAAATCCAAACGATTCAGGAGTTTCAGATCGATCCAGTACGACCGTTCCTCAACGACATACTTCGCAGGATCGCTGCGCCATACAAGCCAGAGCGAAAGGATAACCCCGTTGGTCAGGGATACTGGATCCAGGCAGAGTTTGGCTCAGGCAAATCACACCTGCTTTGCTTTCTCTCTGCGCTTGGTTTGGGCAAAGAAGAGGCTTGGGATCTTGTGCGCGAAAAGGAGGACAAAGCAGGCCGAGGCAAACGGGAATCGTTGTATCAGTTTTGGGAAGAGGGAGTTAAGGCGAAAAGCACTCAGGGACGTGGCATCTTTGTCATCGTCAAAACCTTGGTGGGCGTTGGTGGCGGCACAGTAGGTATCGACGACAATGGACGCTCGCTAACCGAGTATATCCTTGACGCGGCTAAGGAACAGCTAGAGGCTGAACTTGGAAAGAATTTGTCGCTGTATCCAACCGAACTCCTCGCTGATCGTTTCCTGAACGAGGATCTGGGTCGCTATAGGGCCGATCTGAAGAAGTTCTTACGCGATCCAAACTTCTTTGAAGAAGATGAGTTCGAGGAAATCCACGATTTCATCCAGAACATCCAGGAGAACAAGTCGCCCGAGTACAAGCGCAGCTGTGGCGACAAACTCTGGCGCTTCTATACTGAGTACCTCAAAGTAAGACCTCATATCGCCGCCGAAACCGAGGATATTCTCAAACACTTAATTGAGACGATTTTGGCCGAGGGCTACAGCGGCGTTTTGCTCGTGCTGGACGAGATATCGCTGTTTATGAAGGACCGAGATGAAAACCAGCGGCAAGATGACGAGATAACTTTGGTGGTCCTCTCTAACCGGTTGGCCAAGATTCACACCTCCCTATTTGGACAGTCTGTTCGGCCCAGCAGGCTATCGAGAGCAAGATGGGCGTCAAGAATATCATCGCTGACGATCGCCTGAAACTGGTCAAGCTGCTGGAGGAAGACAAGGGCTACTACGACATTGTGCTGTCCCGCGTGCGCGAGATCAAGGACCCGAGCGCCATTAGCAACTACTATCTCTACTACAAGCATGGGTTCACCTGGCCTAATAGCATTGGAGAGCAGGAATTCGATCATTTCTTTCCGTTTCATCGACCGGCGCTGGAGGTGGTCAGAGCCATCACCTATGAACTCACTACCGCTAGATCGGCCATCCACTTTATGCATCAAACATTGAAACACCAGGTCAAGAACAGGGGACGCGAGGTTATCCGCCTATGGGAACTGTTCGACGAAGCGGTGCAATATGAGGAGGATCCAAGCGGAGTTCATTCTGGGATAGCTGCTATCCAGGCCAGCCGCGAGGCTGATTACAAGGCTTATGAGGCGTGCAAACGCCAGATCGAGGCAATCACGAAAGGGCCTTTGAAGGTCCACCGCGATAAGGCGGTCAAGACAGTTCAGACGCTCTTCCTATATCACATCGCCAGGACTCGCCAGAAAGGGATCACGCCGGAGGACATCGCCAATTCCGTGTTGATTGGGCGAGACGATGCCGAGAACCCAGACGAGAACATCCAACATTACGAAAGTATTGCCGAAAACCTGAGGAAAGAGCTTCCTCAGATCGTGCAAAGCTTCGACGACGATAAGCGACCGCTCTACCGGTTCGAGCCGGTGATTCAAGGGATCAATCCTTCTGACGAGTTCGAAAAAGCCCGTGATGAGGCCGAGGCGAACACGCTTATGCAGCAGCAAGCCTGGGAACATTTGTTGGCGCTTGACGAGTGGCCGATTCGGACCCGCCAGATGACCATAGATCTCTCGAGTGGCGTCAAGTCTATCTTCCGTGACATTGCCCCCTTCACTGCTCAATGGAAGGACAAGTCAAAGTCGGGCGGCGCCGCGCAGATTATCGATATTACCTGGCAAGGGCGCCAGGTCCAGGGACGCGTCGAGATGCGTAATCTGGCAAGCCATTCGACCGATAATCTGCCTTTGCCTCCGATCGACACCGATCAGACCGATCAAGATTTCGCCGCTTTCGTGAGCGATAGGTCTGTACCTGCGGATGTAATCGCCAAGCTCTTGGCCCAACGTAAAGATCCTCGGATCATAATTTGGACGCCGGCAGAACTTACCTCCGACGAGCGTGACCGCTTGATCGATTTTGCTGCATATCGCAAGCTGATCCGCACTTGGCAAGGTAAGGATTCCGAAGATGCGGCAACGGTAATCAGTTGGGTTGCCGAAGCTTTGCGAACGGGCCTGGGCAAGATCGCCAAGATCGTGGATAACTGCTACGCGCGAGGAAGAATTGATGCACTGAACAACTCTCAGATGGAGTTCCACGTCGCCGGGGAGCTTTCTGCGATCCTGACTCCAGTGGTAAGCCGCGCCCTCAGTGCTGCCTACGAGTCGCGCGATATTAAGTTTGATCACCCCTTCCTCTTCAAAAAAGAGGAAGGGGTTAAGGTGATCAATGGAATCGTTAAGACTGGGCGCATCCCGAAGGGAGCTAAGCCCGACCAGAATATCAGCGCCGCGCAGAACTTCGGTTTCGCCTTAAAAATAATGAAGAAAAGTTCTGAACGGGAACTCGACGTTTCGGACAATCGTTATGTTGGCGATATGTGGAGCTTCATCGATGACAAACTGGACTCCGATTCCGCCTCAATGAAAGTCGAGACGCTATACAAGAACTTTATGGGAATGGGCGGACCAAAGGATTACGGGCTGACTCGAAGGATGGTCCAGATTTGCCTGCTGTGTCTGGCACAGCAAGGAAAGATTCGAGTCACAGTAGGCCCAAAATCAGGATTGCCGTTCACTGTCATGGACTATTCGAATATCGCTGGCGTCGACTTTTCCACCAAGGTACTCGATGCCTTGACTGAAGTGCAAAAGCTGGCTAAGCCCGAGAACTGGGAAGTGCTGCGGCCATATGCGGAGAAGCTACTCGATGAGCGGATTCCTTCGACCCACGATGACGCGACAACAACCGCTTGTAGGACGCGGCTGCGCCAGCTGTTCGAGAAAGAGCGAGAGGAATCATCCAGGGTGCTGGCAAAAGCCTCCAGTCTGTTTGAGACCATTAAAGTGAACAATCCATACGAAAAGGAGTTACAGCAGGTAGCCAAGCTGTTTGCTAGAGACATAGCCAGCGGAGATGACATCCAACTTGTTCTGTATGGATTGAAGGAAGCGTTTGGCTACCAAGCCTTTGACGCCGAAGCAGTCTCCGAGACGGAGTTAGACGATCTCGCAAACCGTCTCAAAGACTACTGCAACGTCAATGGTTTCCTCTCCTACGAAACAGACATCAGGACTGCCTATGCCTATTGTAGCCACCCGTTGCCTGCTGATGAAAAGCAACTGGATGAGATTCACCGTTTGTCGGCGGAAATTGCGAAGAAGGTTGCTGATATTCGTCAGTACATCGACTCAGATGTCGCCCTGAAAACCGAACTTGTCGGCCAC
>JAMDCE010000162.1 GCA_023489135.1 Chloroflexota bacterium | reverse complement strand
GAGACGGAGTCCAAGGAGTGGCGATGAGCGATAGACCAGTCAGGGTCGTGTCCATTGTCGGGCTGGGTTTGATCGGAGGCTCCTTCGGCCTGGCTCTCCAGCGCGCGCCCAGGGAGGGTCGGGCAAGGCCTCGTCTCCTCGGTTGGACGCGCTCGGCGGAGAGTCGAGAGTTGGCGGAGAAGATGCGCGTGGTAGACGAGGTCAGAGCGGACTTGATCTCCACGGTGAAGGAGGCCGATGTGGTCGTGGTTTCCACTCCCGTGCTGGCAATGCAAGAGATCTTCCAAGCCATTGCGCCGCACCTGGCCCCGGGGTCTGTAGTCACCGACGTTGCCAGCACCAAGGCTCAGGTGATGGCCTGGGCCGAAGATTGCCTCCCCAAAGAGGTGGATTTCGTAGGGGGGCATCCCATGGCCGGCAAGGTTGACGGTCTGGAGGCGGCCGAGGCGAGCCTCTTTGACAACTGCACTTACTGCCTGACCCCCAGTTCTGGGGTCAGGGAAGAATCGGTGGTGCGCATCGTCGCCCTGGTTGAGGCCGTGGGCGGGCGACCCTATTTTGTCGATCCCATTGAGCACGACGGCTTCGTCGCCGCCGTAAGCCACTTACCTTTCCTTCTATCCACGGCTCTAGTCGAGGCGGTGACCAGCAGTCCGTCCTGGCCGGAGCTTCGGAAAGTGGCCTCCAGCGGATTTCGCGACACTTCCCGTCTTGCTTCTGGCGACCCCTTGATGTACCGCGACATCTGCCTCAGTAATCGGGATGCAATTCTTCGCTGGCTAGATGAGTATCTGCGCTGCCTGACTGACCTTAGAGAGATGGTGGCCGAGCGTCAGGCCGAGGAGTTGCGAGCTTCGTTTGCCAAAGCAAAGGAGGCGAGAGATGATTGGTGGGAGTCGCGCCAGCCGAAATAGGCAACTCCAGAGGCAGACTGCATCCAGCGGAGGGTATGGCAAGCCAATGCGCTGCCTTCTTCCCGGCATGTAGCAGATGAGGGTGAGCGCGGAAGCTAGGGCACTATGGCCCAGTCGGACGGCAGCTTATAACGATAGATCTGCTTGGTGGGAAGTCCTTCATCCCGGACCCGTCCCCGGTCAACCCGCTTGATCTCGGCGTAGGTGTTTTGTACCTGGATTATCCGCTTCTCGTTCAGATTGAAGACGACTAGACCGGCTTTGACCGGTTGGAGACTGGCCTGTCTGGTTATGTCGTCGACCACACGGAATACCGGGGTGCTGTTAGGTTGTGCGGTAACAAGGGCGGCATGGATATTATCGTAATGGCCGTCGATATTATGCTCGTGAAAGACGGCTAGACCCCCCAGAACGTACGCTCGCAAACGAGCATCGTAGGGCTCGGCGGCAACGAGCAAGTCATCTAACGTCTTAGGTTGAGCGCTGCAGCCAGCCACCAGAGCCTTCAGAGAATGGCAGGGGGCGATGAAGCTAATGTTCCCCCTGCTATCTACCACCGTCAGTCGCATCACATTCATGATCGTTCTTTCTAGAGTTCCGTTTGCAGGCAAGGAGAAATGTATTTATAGCAAATTGGCCGCCTGATGTAAAGGCGGAGAGGAGTTGGGCAAGCTATGGACGAGCGAGAAGAGAAGATCAAGAAAACGCCCCTATACCAGTGCCATCTAGATCTTGGGGCCCGAATGATGGTCTTCGAGAGGTGGGCGATGCCGGAGTGGTACTCTGGCGTCATAGATGAGTATCAGGCGGTGCGGCAAGCCGCCGGGCTCTTCGATCTCTCCCACATGGGCCGCCTGGAGGTTCGGGGCCCCGAGGCCTTTTCTTTTCTCCAACGAGCTATCACCAACGACGTGAGCCGCCTGTCCGCGGGCCAGGCGCAGTACTCGCTCGTTTGCCGTCCCGATGGCGGGATTATCGACGACCTCGTCTATTACCGGCTCCCCGACCGCTACCTATTAGTGGTCAACGCGGTGAACGCGGAGAATGATTTGAATTGGTTGGCGTCTTTGCGACGAGCTTGGGATATGGATGGGGTTGAAATCGCCGACGTGTCATTAAGCCTGGCCATGATGGCTATCCAGGGCCCCCAGTCGGCCGAGATTCTGCAGCGCCTGACCTCGCTAAACCTGGGGACGCTGGGACGCTATCGATCGGCCTCTGGCCAAGTGGCCGGATTGCAGGCCCTTATCGCCCGCACCGGCTATACGGGCGAGGACGGATTCGAGCTGTACCTGGATGTTGGGGATGCAGTGTCCCTTTGGAATCGACTTCTAGAGGAAGGTAGAGGAGAAGGGGTGCGGCCAGCCGGGCTGGGGGCCCGGGATACTCTTCGGCTGGAAGCAGCTTACGCCCTCTACGGCCACGAGATCGACCTAAGCACCAATCCCTACGGGGCCGGTCTCGGCCCGACCATCAAGCTGGGAAAAGGTGAGTTCGTCGGTCGCGAGGCCCTTTCGCGGCTGCGGGAGGAAGTGAGACACAAACTCATTGGCTTCGAGATGCTAGACCGCGCTGTTCCCAGGCAGCACTATCCCATCGTGAGCGGCGATAGCGTCGTCGGATGCGTCTCCAGCGGCAGCTACTCTCCGACCCTCGACAAAGAGATAGGCCTGGGTTACGTCCCCGTAGAAATGGCCTCACCAGGCACCGCATTTGACATAATCATCAGAGAGAGGCGTCACCACGCTCACGTCGTACGCCTCCCTTTTTACCGGAAGGTTTAGCCATCTCAGTTGACAAGCAGGTGCTTGCCTGTTATCCTAGACTTCAGGGCGTGGCTCAAGATTCACTTACACTGCATTTTGACCGCCTGAACCGAAGGTGAAACCTACCCTGGCAATAACCAAACGCTTAAAGGAGCGGGGCAATGGCAAAGAATCCAGAGGATCGCCGCTACTCAAAAGAGCACGAATGGGCTAAGCTTGAGAACGGAGAGGCCACCATAGGTATCACGGATTTCGCGCAGGACCAGTTAGGCGATGTCGTTTTCGTAGAGCTGCCGGAGGTTGGCTCCCCGCTGAACCAGAACATCGTCTTTGGAACGATTGAATCGGTCAAGGCGGTTTCCGATCTCTATGCGCCGCTGAACGGAGAGATCACCGCCGTGAACGAGGAGGTCTTGGATAGGCCGGAGCTCGTCAACAAGGATCCCTATGGAGCGGGCTGGTTGGTCAAGATCAAGCCCAGCAACCCGGCCGAGATGGACGGTCTTCTCACGGCGCACGATTATGAGGAGCAGACGGCCTAGGGCCTTGAGTCTCTCCAGGGGAAACTCAGGCGCGAGGGCGGCGAAGAGATGCGAAAGACCAGGAGAGTCCAGTTTATACCCCATACGGAGGCCAACCGGAAGAAGATGCTGGAGGCCATTGGCGTGGCCAGGGCCGAGGACCTCTTCGCGGATGTCCCAGAGAACCTGCGGTTTCCTACGCTTGATCTTCCTCCCGCGCTTTCCGAGCTGGAGGCCAAGACTCATCTGTCGGAGCTGAGCCGGGAGAATGTCGACCTGGATCGCTACGCCTGTTTTCTTGGCGCCGGGGCCTACAATCACTTTATTCCCAGTGTCGTCGGACACCTGGCCGGTCGCTCCGAGTTCTATACCTCTTACACTCCTTATCAACCGGAGATCAGCCAGGGAACCCTGCAATCGATCTTCGAGTTTCAAAGTCTGACCTGCGAGCTGCTCGGCCTGGAGGTGGCTAACGCCTCCATGTACGATGGCGCTTCGGCGCTGGCCGAGGCAGCGAGCATGGCCTGTCGGATCACGAGACGTGATAAGGTACTTATCCCTACCTCCGTCCATCCCGAATATCGCGCCGTCGTGCAGACCTACGCGCAGGGGCCCGAACTGGAGATCGTCGAGGAGCCAGCGGTGGGCTTTCGCCCTGGCGACACCATAAAGAAGCTGACCGCAAAGTTAGACGACCGCACGGCTTGTCTGGTGGTGCAGCAGCCCAACTTCTTCGGCCATCTGGAAAACCTCGCCGATCTGGCCGAGGCCGCGCATAAGGTCGGCGCGCTTCTGATAGTTGTCGCCTATCCCATTTCCCTTGGTCTAATAAAGCCGCCGGGGAGCTGTGGCGCCGATATCGCCGTGGCCGACGGGCAGAGTCTCGGAAATGCCCTGAGCTTTGGAGGTCCCTCACTGGGGCTGATGGCCTGCCGGGAGCGCTTTCTACGACAGCTCCCCGGACGGATTGCGGGAGAGACGACGGATATCGAGGGCCGGCGTGGCTTCGTTTTGACTCTCCAGGCGCGGGAGCAGCATATCCGAAGAGAGAAAGCTTCCTCAAACATATGCACCAACGAGGCCCTTAATGCTCTGATGGCGACCATTTATCTCTCGACCATGGGCAAAGAAGGCCTGCGCCAGGTTGCAGACCTGTGTTACCATAAGGCCCATTACGCTGCCCGCAGGATTGGGGAGTTGCCCGGCTACAGACTGGCCCACGAGTGGCCCTTCTTCAACGAGTTCGTGGTGCGCTGTCCTCTCCATCCGGCGGAGATCAACCGGCGGCTGCTGGACGACGGAATTGTGGGTGGCTATGACCTCGGGCGCAGCTATCCGGAACTGGCCGATTCGATGATCTTCTGCGTGACGGAGATGAACAGCCGTCCGGAGATTGACCGGCTGGTGGAGGCTCTCCGGAAGATAGCCTAGTGATATCGAGTATGCGCTGGACCAGCCTCTGCCTGCCTTTTCTCCTCATCCTCTCATTCTTGGCCGGCTGTTCTCTGCCCGGCGCCTCATCACAGTCTGGCAGCGGGTCCGCTAGCCAGTCAACCCCCGGCGCCCTGGCTCTGTCGCCAGACGCCTTCCAGATCGCCGTGGACGTCTACCCGGCCCCGGAGCAGCCGGGTCTCTACGTTATGAACGCCGACGAGAGCAACCGGACCAGACTGCGGGACGGGGCGGGCACTCCAGACTGGTCACCCGACGGAAAGCGCATTGTCTACTCGAGCGAAGGGGATTCGAAATACCTGCATATAATGAAAGCCGACGGCAGCGAAGACCGCCAGGTGACCGATCAGATGGCTGGCCAGTTCCCGGCCTGGTCGCCCAAAGGCGACCAGATCGCTTTTGCCACCATTGACGTGAATAATCCCCAGGTCTTCGTCGTGCGCCTGGATGGCACCGGCCTAAGGCGGGTGAGTGCTAAAGGGGGAACGAGCCCGTCCTGGTCTCCGGACGGCGGCCGAATCGTTTACAGTAACCCCGACGGCGCCGGGTTGACCATCGTCAGGGCCGACGGGACCGAGCCCAAGCAGATCACCGCGGCCTCGAGCTGGGAGCCAAGCTGGTCTCCTGATGGCCGGCGGATCGCGTTCGACTCCTGGTACGGTGAGCTTTTTGTGATCGACGTCGATGGTCGGAATAAGAAGCAACTGCGATCAGATAAAGACCTGCTCACGCCTGATTGGTCCAAAGATGGGCAATGGCTGCTGGTATCGGGCAAGCTCGGCGACGACGAGCAGCCACAGGTCTACGCGGTGAGCGTTGATGGAGGGGAGACCAAGAGGCTCACCGAGGAAAAGATCGTAGGCCACAAGCACGCCGCTTGGAATCGCTGATCGACCCAGTTCTAAGATTTCAGCGTGAAACAAGGGCAAATAGCTGTATTTGTGAGCGGTTGGCCCGGCCATATACCAACTGCGTGTAGAGACGTTCCATAATCTTGATAGCGGCAAGGACTAGGGGCGAAGAATAGAGGCAGGTCTGACGTCCTTTGAGGTGTAGGCCAAGCAAAGGGGCTTGCGAACGTAGGCCTACCAACCCTTCTGGGGGTTAGGGTCTCCCGCGGGTATTCTACGTACTCGATCTTCTCGCAGGCCTGGTAACCCGCGGGAGCACTGAATCCAGACCTCCCGCAGGTTACGACATAGTTGAGATGATGGTCAAGTAGAGTACCTGCGGGAGATTCTTCTGAGGCAACCTGTGGGACGGTAATCCCAGGCCGGCCTCTACCATCTGTCCCGACAATAAGGCCGCCTCCTTGGGCAACTGGTATTAAACTGAAACTTTCGCTCTGGAGAACGAAATGGGAGTATTGCCTTTCGGCGAAGCCATCGAGTTTTCGCCGGCCGAACGGGTCCGGAAGATCATCCTGGAAAACGACGTGTTGGAGATTGAGCTACTCTGCCTGGAGCCCGGTCAGGCCTCGCCGCGGCACACCCACGACGCGGCCCATCAGGTCTTCATCGTTAAGGTCGGAGAGGTCGAGTTGGAAGTGGAGTCGGAGAAAGCCAGGGTTAGTCCCGATTCATTGGGCTACGCCCCTTGCGGCAGTCTGCACCAGCTTACAAACACGGGAGCTGAGCGAGCCATAGTGATCGGCCTCAAGGCGCGGGTCGGACAGGCGCGTAGTCTTCCAAGTATGCACCAGTCGCGAAAGTGAGGAGAGATGGGATTCAGCGTCAAATCAGAAGATATTCCCTGGAGTAGTCCCTACGAAGGAGTGGAGCGGCAGGTCATCGCCGGGCAGAACGTGATGATGGTTTACTACCGCCAGAAGCCCGGCGTGGTCTTTCCCTTGCACAGCCACCCGCACGAGCAGACGGGCTTCATCATTCAGGGAGCCATCGAGCTTCTGGTGGGGGAGAAGGGAGACCAGACCATGCGGTTGGATGCTGGCAGCTTCTACTGCCTCGAGCCGGGAGAGACCCACGCCGCTCGCGTCGTGAGCGAGAAGGAGGCCGTGTGGGTCGATATCTTCAGCCCACTTCGCGCTGACTATATGCCAGAGGCGGTCACTTCCTAGAATCGTTGGCTCTCATAGTTCACCTGCAAAGTTCGCGATTGAGGCGAGTATCTCGGCGATGGCCGCAGCGCCGGGGTCTATGTGCCCCAGGGTCCGCTCGCCGAACCAACTGGCCCGGCCGGTCTGTGATTTGAGACTGGCGGTCTCCTCGGCGCCCTTCTGAGCGGCGGCGGCGCATTCGGCCAGAGCCGCTGGCAAATCGCGTCCCTGACGTAGGCCGCGGCCAGAGCCTCCACTCCGGGAATAAGAGCGTCCAGAAGAGTCTTGTCTCCCCGATGGGCCTTTCCGATTTGCTCAATACTTTCGACGGCGGCCCGCCCCATCGCCACCACGTCGACCGGATCCAGCGTCGCCTTACCGCGCACGGCCTTGCCACACTGCATCATCGCTCGGGACAGCAGGGTCCCGAAGGTCGAAGACGCCACCTCATTGAAGGCCATTCCGCAGCGCATCAAGCTGGTGCCGACGTCTTCGCGAGGCAGGCTGTCTGCAATCTCCGCAATAGTGAGGTTACTATTCAATCATATCTAATCACATGGATCGCGCAGTGTCAAGCCGATCTATCCTCCGATTTGGCTGACTTCCCTGAAGAAGAGCGGATGAATTCTCATCTGCGCGGTGTGCTTCGGCCGTGCTCATCGGTGTGCTGGAATTACCGCGGCAAGTCGCTTGACAGTCTTCCACCCCGGTACTAGAATCCAACTAGCTCGGCTAGCACAAGCTCTTCCTTCTTTTACGCGGTTCGACTTCCCCTCATCTCTCTCAGAACAAAGGAGAACCAAATGAACCTCACCATCGTCGACGGAGGTCACCGGAAGAAGGGGAACACTTTTCTCCTTCTGGATTTGCTCCGTAGCGAGTTACCCGAGAGCATCGATGTCCAGTCAATCGAGCTCAAGAAGCACGACCTCGCTTACTGCAGAGGGTGTTTCTCCTGCAAGAAGACCGGGGAATGCGCCGTCAAGGACGATACGAGCGAACTTCTGGCCAATCTAAAAGAGAGCGACGTAATTTTGCTGGCGACGCCCACTTACTTTGGCGATGTTTCAGCTCGTCTCAAGAGCTTCATCGATCGCACCCTCCCTCTCTATTATCCGGCGAGCTTGAAAGGGAAGATCGGCACCTGGTTGGTGACCTGTGAAGGAGATGCCGGGGCTATGGCGGAGCATTCCATAATGGAATTCTTCCGCATGCACCAGATGACTATGGCCGGTGGCGCCCTCTGTGTTACTGGGGCGGACCCGGATGCGCTTGAGCGCGACGATGCCGTCAAGGCGGCAAAGGCGCTGGCCATCCGGATTTCCGAGATGCCCAGGATGCAGGCCTAGAGCAGGGCAGGCCGGTGTGCAGGCTGCACAGAGACGGCGGCAAAAAGATGTGCACCGTAGAGATTGTATCCAGTGTTCTCCAGCGGTAAGATAATGTCGCTGTCTGCTCGCCGACAGAGACTTCGCTGGCCTCAGTATGACCCTTCACCCGGCTGGTCCGAGTATTTCTTCACCGTACTAATGAGGAGGTAAGAAAGATGGCCTGGAATCCCAAGATCATCGATTTGACGCGCACGATGAACCCCGAGACGATTATTGATCTGGCCGGCAAGCTGGCCGCAGAGAGCCCCGCTCTTTCCGAGTTAAAGGTCGAATATCTGCGCAATTGGGGTACGGATAATGGGATGGTCTGCCGGGTGACCTTCCAGGATCATTACGGCACCCACCTCGATGCCCCTGTTCACATCGTCGAAGGCACCGACGATCTGGCTTCGATGGACATCTCCCGGCTGTTCGGCGAAGCCGTCTGTGTCAATATGGGCGTAGGCGGAGGCCACCGGCCCATTACCGCGGAGGAGCTGGCCGCGGCCAAGCCCGAGATCCAGGAGGGAGACATCGTCCTGATCTACTCTGGAGAGAGACCGGGTAACCCGGACGAGTATGTGGAGCAGGCCTTTGTTACCAACGACGCCGCGCAGTGGTTGGTGGACAAAAAGGTCAAGGCCTTGGGAATGGAGCCCTGGGGCATCGAGTACATCTACGAGGGTTACGCCATAAAGCGATATTATGATCTGGACACCCCGCCTCCCCACTGGCCGACTCACGCCATCCTACTGCGGAACGACGTCTACTGCATCGAAGGTTTGACCAATCTGGATAAGATCAAAGGCCAGCGGATCAAGTTCGCCGCCTTGCCGCTCAAAATACCGGGCATCAGCGGCTCGCCCATTCGCGCCATCGCCTGGACCGACTAACACCGCCACGTCCACCGCAGAGACGCAGAGAACGCGGAGATTAAGGGCAATGGGGTAGGGGGATGGGCCTCGGCTCACCTAACCCTTAACCCCTAACCCTTAACCCCTAACCCATAACCTCGGGTCAGCTCGAATAGCGTGACCTCCGGGCGGCAGTTCAAGCGGAGGGGTGGGAAGATCGTGCCGATACCTCTGTTGGTGTAGAGGCGCAAACCACCCACCTGGCGCAGACCCGCGGGGTATTTGCGCCCGAGAAACGGCAACTGGAGGGGTCCAAGACCGGGAACGCGCACCTGTCCGCCGTGGCTGTGCCCGGAGAGCTGCAGCGCGACGCGCCGGTCCAGGGAAGCCTCGTCCGCGAAGTCCGGCTCGTGAGCCAGCAGGATGGCGCAGCCCTCAGCGGGCACCTCGCTCAGCGCCAAAGGCAGATCGTGTCTGTTTTCCCATATGTCGTCCACCCCGGCGATGTAGATCCTCTCCCCCGCCCGCTCGATGAGCACGCTGGCGTTCCGCAGCAGCGTCAGCCCCGCGCTCCGGATCGCCGCGGCGACGACTCCCGCCTCCGTCCAGTGATCGTGGTTGCCCAGGATGGCAAAGACGCCCAGAGGCGCCGAAAGCCTCGAGAGCTCCTGCACGATCGACTCTGCCTCGCCGGAGCCAAGCCGGCTGACGAGATCGCCGGTGATGACGGCGAGGTCTGGCTTCAATCCGATGACCGCGTCCGCC
>JAMDCE010000144.1 GCA_023489135.1 Chloroflexota bacterium | reverse complement strand
CTTGACAGCTATTGTCCGCGATCGGCCCCCTCCCCAGCCCTCCCCGTGGACGGGGAGGGAGCAAGGCGTTGCCAATAGATTCCGGGTAGGAGTGAGAGTAATGGTTGTTAAGAGTCTCTCCGTCGAGGAGATCGTGGCGAAGTGTCGCGAGATCTTCGACGATCCATCGTTTCAAGCCGTAAAAGACTGGAAGTCGCGAACCCCGGGGGGAAAGGCGGTGGGCTGCTTCCCCGTGTACACGCCGGTGGAGCTAATTCACGCGGCGGGGCTGCTGCCGGTGGGTGTGATCGGGGCGGGAAACCAGATCGAGATCGCCCATGCCGATTCTCGCTTCCAGTCGTTCATCTGTTCCATCGTCAAAAGCACGCTCGAATTGGGGCTTACCGGCCGATTGGATGCGTTTGAGGGCATGGTCTTCGATTCCATCTGCGACCCCGCCAGGAACCTGGCCAGCGTCGTGAAGCGCAATCTGCCGAATCTGAAAGTCGAATACATCCATTTTCCCCAAAATATGGATACCCCTCTGGCGGCCCAGTACCTGGAGCGGGAATACGAGAGGATCAAGAAGACGTTCGAGGAAATCGCAAGCCGCCGGGTGCTCGACGAGGATCTCCATCGGAGCATCCGAATCTACAACCGCACGCGAGGCCTGGTGAAATCGCTCTATGGCCTCCGGAGGGCGCGCCCGCAGAGCCTGTCCGCGGCCGAATCGTATGCCCTCGTCCGGGTGGGCACCCGTATTCCCCCCGAGGAACACCTGCACCTGCTGCAGGACGCCCTGGAAGCGGCCAGGGGTCGGGAAGCCAAGCGCAAGGACCGCATCACGGTGGTCGTGGAGGGATCGTTCTGCGAGCAGCCGCCGGTCGATCTCATCGCCACGCTGGAAGAGGCCGGCTGCTACATCCTCGACGACGACTTCTTGCTGGGCTGGCGCTGGTTCCTGGACGAAGTGCCTAGCGACGGCAGCCCAACCCGGGGGCTGGCGCAAAGCTACATCGACCGGAGCGTCTTTGCCAGCGTGAAGCACGATACACGGACGACGAAGGCTGCTCATCTCATTCAGAAAGTCAGGGAATCCGGGGCGGACGCGGTGATCGTCCTGGCGCCCAAGTTCTGCGAGCCGGCCCTGTTCGACTACGCCTTGTATCGCAAGGCGCTGGACGACGCGGACATTCCCCATCTCTTCCTGGAATACGAGGAGAAAATGTGGATGTACGACTCCCTGCAGACGCAGGTCGAGACCTTTGTAGAATCTATGCTGTTCGATTAAGGAGAGGACAATGGCTGAGGGAAGCTATCAGGGGAGAATTCACCTGTTGCAAAAAGATATCATGGGCAACTACTACGCCCGGCTGACGCAGGCAGCGGGATCGGGTGCCCCGGCCTCGGTCTACATGCTGGTAAGCGGAAACCCGGTGGAGCTGGTGCAGGCCTTCGACATGGTGCCCGTTTATCCCGAGGTCAACAGCCTGCAGATGGCGGTGAAGAAGGAGGCTTTGCCTTACATCCAGAAGGCCGAGGAAATGGGCTACTCGATGGATAACTGCGCCTACGTGAAGGCAGATGTCGGGCTGTATTTCAGCGGCATGGAAACGCCATTCGCTAAGATTCCTAAGCCGTCGCTCATACTGTGCAACTTCGTGGGCTGCAACGTGTACCTGAACTGGTTCGAGCACCTGGCCGAGTACACCGGCGCCACCATCTTCAATCTCGACATTCCTTTCGTTCGAGACATAGACCACGGGATGCTCCGGGAAGACGTGGAGTACGTGGTCGGACAGCTCAAGGAGCTGATCGCCGTAATGGAGCGCCTTAGCGGCAAGAAACTGGATGAGGACAAGCTGCGGCAGGTGCTGGCGCGAGCGGGTGAGGCGGAGGACTACTGGTCCAAGATCAAAGCCCTTACCCAGAACGTACCCACCCCGTTCGATGCCTACTTCGATGCCGTTACTCTGATGGCCCCTCTATACTGCGTCCGGGGATCGGAGGAAGGCGTTACTTTCTTCAAGGAGGCCTATCAGGAGCTCGACGAGCGCGTGCGCCTCGGGCAGGGGGTGCTTCCCGAGGAGCGCTTCCGATTCGTGATCGAAGGCCCGCCCCCCTGGCCTTACCTCCGGACCTTCCGGGATCTGTTCACCAAATGGGGCGCCGTCGCGGTGGCGTCAACCTATTCCACCGTGGGGGGTCTCTGGGAATTCGGCTTCCGGCACGATCCAGATCGGCCGCTGGAAAGCATCGCGGAGCACATGCTCATCCAGAACTACACCAACCGCAATCTCTTCCAGCGGAGCGCGCAGATCAAGCGCTACCTGGAGGAGTGGTCGGCCGATACCCTGGTGATTCATTCCGTGAAGAGCTGCCGGCTGTTCTCGGCCGGTCAGGGTGACATGCGCGAGTACTTCGTGCGCGATCTCGGCGTGCCTACCTTGTTGATCGAATCGGACATAGAGGACCCTCGCTATTTCTCCGAAGCTCAAATCAAGAATCGCGTCGATGCCTTCTTTGAGTCTTTGGAGCACAAGAAAACATTGGTTACGGTGTAAGGAGTCGGAGTGATGATAATCGGAGCCGGCGTTGATGTGGGATCCACTCAGACGAAAGCCGTTCTGGTGGACGGCAACCTGGAAATCGTGGGCAAGGCATTGATAAACACGGGCGCCAATATCACCCGGGCGGCGGAACGAGTCTTCGAAGAGGCCCTGCGATGCACCGGCGTGCGCCGCGAGGATGTGAAGTACGTGGTGGGAACGGGCTACGGCCGCTACAAGGTCTCGTTCGGCGACACGCAGATCACCGAGATAAGCTGTCACGCGCGCGGGGCGTCCCTGGCTTTTCCCAACACCCGAACCGTGATCGATATCGGCGGTCAGGACGCCAAGGGCATCAGCATCGCTCCCGACGGGTCGGTCAAAGATTTCGTGATGAACGATAAGTGCGCCGCCGGAACCGGGAGGTTCCTGGCCAACGCGGCCGAGGTGCTGGACCTCAGCCTGGATGACATAGGTGAGATCTCCCTCCAGGCTCAGAATCCGGTTCGCGTGAGCACCGTTTGCGCGGTGTTCGTGGAATCGGACGTTATGTCCTATCTGGCTCAGGGCAGGAAGGTGGACGACATACTGGCGGGCCTGCACAGCGCCATAGCTTCCCGCACCATCTCCCTGGTGAGGCGCGTGGGCATTGAGGAGGAAGTCACCTTCACCGGAGGCGTCTCTCGCAACCTGGGCATGGTCCGGGCCTTGGAAGAGAAACTGGGGACGAAAGTGAACGTGAGTCCGGATGCGCATTTCATGGGCGCGCTCGGGGCGGCGCTGTTCGCGGTCGATAGAGTGGTGAAGGTCGCCGCTTAGGAGGTATAAACAGATGTTGATAGTAGCAGGAATAGACGTAGGCTCCAGGATAACCAAAGCAGTCGTGCTGAACGAAAATCGCGTGATCCTGGGGAGGGGCAAGCAGCGCACGCGCCCCAACTTCCCGCTGATTGCCGGAGAAACCCTGGAAATGGCGCTCGGCGAAGCCGGGCTGGCCAGAAGCGATCTATGCTACGTCGCCACCACCGGGTTCGGCAGATACAACGTCCCGTTTCGAGACGCGCAAATAACGGACATAACGTGCACCGCCAAGGCGGCCACTTTCCTCTTTCCCAACACACGCTGCGTGCTCGATATCGGCTTCCAAAGCACTCGGGCCATCAAGGTGCGCGATGGCGGCAAGGTCAAAGAATTTCGCTCCAACGACAAGTGCGCCGCCGGCGCCGGCGGGTTTCTGGAGCGGGCCGGGAAGTACCTGGAGATAAACCTCGAGGACTTTGGCGACTTGTCCTTGCGCGCGGAGCACCCCCAGACGATCAGCAGCGTCTGCGCGGTCCTGGCCGAGACGGAGATCATTAATCACGTGTCGGCGGGCCAGACCCTCGAGAACATCGTCGGTGGCATCCATCTTTCGCTGGCCAGCCGGTCCCAGACGCTCTTGACGCGCATCGGATTGGAGGATGAAGTGACCTTCGTGGCCGGCGTGGCCAGGCAAGCGGGGATGGTCAAGGCGCTGGAGGAAACGCTGAAGCGCAAGGTGAACGTCTGCGCGGATCCGGAGTTCGTGAGCGCCCTGGGTGCCGGACTGTTGGCCCTGCAGCGGGCGGAGAAGACCCTGGCCGTGCCGAAGGCAAGCTAATCGAAATTGCCTGCTCGGGGTAGGTCCCGGATGCCGCTTGCCACCGCAAAGAGCGCGAAGGGCGCAAAGGTTTTGTTTCTTTGCGCCCTTCGCGCTCATTCGACCACGTTTCAGCTCTATTGTGCAAACCAGGGCTTGTTGGTTCTTATCTCTTGGCGGGAGTAGGCTTCGCCTTCCATCGAACCGCTGGGGTCCGAGAACGCCTGAGCGCTGCTATGCCAACGTTGTCCCCTTGTCCCCTTGCTTTTCAACCCTGTGCAGTGCTACACTAGGTCCTGCGTGGGTGGGGATGCTCCCTTAGCGTGTAACGATCCTCACGGATATCTTGATCGTCGGCGGAGGTCCAGCAGCGGACATAGCTGCGGTGGAAGCGGCCAAATACGGGCTTGAGGCTACGCCGGTGGACAAGGGAGGACCTCTTTGAAAGCAGTGTGAGCATGACCTCCGACAACCTGTGGCGGCCCTGGGAGGCCATAAACCTGGCCCTCAACGCCTTGCTGGTCAGCCGCGCGGCGCTGGCCCGCGAGGAAAGCAGAGGGGGTCATTTCAGAGAGGATTTCCCCGCTCGCGATGGCGCGCGTTGGCTCAAGCACACTGGCTTCGTCGGTCGACGTTGCGAAATCGAAATGGAATTTGTGGACGTTCGAAGTCAATCGTCACAGTGAACATTCCACGTCTACAGGGAGTATGTGTTGTGAAACGCGGCTTCCGGCTGGCTTGGCTCTTTCTCCCTGCAATATTGCTGATGATCTTGGTTTGTTGGGACAGGGCGTCTATGGCGGCCTCTGCCGCACAGCAACCGTACGTGCCTGGAGTCCCGTCTCAAAGTGCAGCTGACCATCTTGGGCTCGGAAGCCTTGGCGCCGGGGACGCAGTCCAGCCCCTCGCTCTCAAGTCCCAGATCGGCGGTGGGATCGGCACTGTAGCGATCAGAGATGGATACGCTTATCTTGGTGTTGGGCCAAGGCTGGCGATCTTGAACGTCTCAGACCCGGCCCATCCTGCCCCGGCGGGCCAGACGGCTACTCTACAAGGACCTGTGTTTGGCATCATCTTGGCAGGAAATTACGCCTATCTGGCGGCAGGAAGGGGCGGCTTTGTAATCGTCGATGTCACCAATCCCTACGCGCCGGTTCCTGTCGGCTGGCTGGATACTCCCGGTACGGCCTACGCCGTTGCGGTCACAGGTCACCTTGCCTACGTCGCTGACTACGACAAGGGGCTGCGTATAATCGACATCGCCAACCCGGCGTCCCCCAGCGAAGTCGCCTCCTACGTCACCGGGGGACACATCCAGGATGTGGCCGTTCGCGGCAACTTGGCTTACCTGGCCGATAATGTCTACGGTCCCGATGGCGGCCTGCGCATCATAGACGTGTCAAACCCCGCGAAGCCGGGGCAGGTGGGTTTCCTATCAAAATCGCAAGCCCAGGACGTGGAAGTTAGCGGTGATTTTGCCTTCTTGACTGCCTGGAGCTCTGGATTGCGCGTTATCAACGTGGCCGATCCGACCAGCCCGGCGGAAGTGGGCTCTTACTCTGAGGGTTACTCTTATGCCCGGGAAATGGCAGTCGCAGGCCACTTCGCCTACGTCGCCGACCTGACGGATGGGGTACGCATCATCGACATAGGCGACCCCGCAAAGCCGGTGCTGGCCGGCATCTACTACCCACCCATTCTGCCCACCGGTGTTGCCGTAGACGGTGGTTATGCCTACGTAATCGACAATGCCACGACGCTACACACTGTCAACGTTGCCGTGCCGGACTCGCCAATCGAGGTGGGCTCTGCCGGCACTTCGGTCTACGGCTACGCTGTGACGATAGTCGGGAACTACGCCTATGTGGCCGACGGCGAGTATGGGCTGCATAGTGCCGACATAACTGATCCGAGGCGGCTACTTCCGGAAACCCCCGCTCCTGCTAGTATCGCCCCGCTTAACCTCGCGGCAGCAGGACACTACCTCTACGTCGTGGGCGGGTCCAACGGACTCGAAATCCTGGATATCACGAATCCGGTATCGCTGACGGTGGTGGGGTCGCTTGATACGCCAGGGTATGCGCAAGGAGTTGCTGTGGTCGGCTCTTACGCCTACGTGGCCGATGGGCCGAGTGGCCTTCGCATTATCGATGTTTCTAATCCTTCTGTTCCCGTAGAAGTGGGATCTAGCATTATAAGTGGTGGAGCTGTAAAGGTTGCCGTGGCGGGGAGCTACGCCTACGTCACCGCCGGGAGTCAGGGGCTGAGGGTAATAAGCATCGCCGACCCGAGAAGCCCTAGCGAGGTGGGGTATTACGACACTCCCGGCTACGCCAATGCCGTGACTCTATCGGGCAGCTACGCCTACGTAACGGACGGAGACAAGGGACTTCGCGTCGTGAACGTCTCCAATCCGTCGAACCCTGTGGAAACGGGGGCTTACAACACTCCGAGAGCAGCCGGGGGAATAGCCGTTGCGGGCAATTACGCCTATATTTCCGTTGACGGAAGGGGGCTGCGGATAATCGACGTCTCCAACCCGGCTGCCCCTACCGAGGTTGGCTTCTACCTTGCACCCAACGTTAGCAACGCGTTGGCGGTGTCCGGCAACTACGTCGTTCTTGCCAGCAGGTTTTGGAACCCGCTACGTATTATCGACGTCTCTCACCCGGCTAACCTGGCGGCGGTGAGCTCTTACGACTTTGCGGGAGAAACTCGCGACGTAGCGGTGAGTGGCCACTACGCTTACCTCAGCGTCACGGAAGGTCTCCGCATCGTAGATGTGGCCCGGCCTTCCTATCCTACGTCGGTCGGAGTCTACCGAACCGGTAATCCGTGGAGCGGACAGAACGTCGCCGTCTCCGGCACCCTCGCCTATATGGGCGACCTGGGACTTGTCATCGACGTATCGAATCCCTTCAATCCCACTCGCATAGGCACGTTTGGAAGCGGCGGAAGAGCGGTTCTATCGGGCGGCTACGCCTATGTGGGCGGATTCGATTATTTGAAAATAGTTGATATCTCCGATCCCATCAGCTCCACCGTGGTGGGACTCTACAGAACGGGACGCACGGCGGAGGACATTGCTGTGCAGGGAGACTACGCCTATGTAGTCTACGGCCATTATTCGGGCAACGTTAACGGAATCCATATTCTGGACGTGAGCGACAAGAAGAACCCGAGATTCGTCGGCTCCTTCGCCGCGTCCGAGGACATATCCGGTGTGGCCGTATCCGGAAGGTATGCCTACCTCGCTGATGGTTCAAATGGGCTGCGCATCGTAGACGTCTCCAATCCGGTGAGCCCGACGCTGGTGAGTACCTTAGATACACCAGGATATTCCAGACGTGTAACCCTCGCAGGGAATTACGCCTATGTGGCCGACGGCACCGGTGGGCTGCGAGTAGTGGATACTTCTAACCCCGCGAGCCCGCGAGAGGTCGCCTTCTACGATACGCCGGACAACGCGCAGAACCTGGCGGTGTCGGGAACTCACTCGTTCATTGCCGATGGGTCAGGTGGCCTGGTGGTGTTATCGTCGGGAGGATCCGAGCCGGATGCGGGAAGACAGATCTTCCTGCCGCTTGTAACGGGGAATTGATCGCGGGGGGTGTCCGCAGCAATATCCTGGTCGCCCGCCCGACACCACCACCCGCGATCAACAATTATTTAGCACAAGACCGACGCGGTTTTGAAAACCGCGTCGGTCTCTGTCCACCTACTTATACTCTCCCAGCTGCTTCAAAGCATAATCCACGAAAGAATAATTCACCAGTTGGTTGAGCGGTATCACGTCCTTGATCTTGCCGTTGGCCTTGAACCACTCCATCTGGTCCATCATGTTCTGCTCGAACATCTTGCCGTTCGGGCTGTAGTCGGGCAGGTAGACCTTATCATACAGTTCTGGCTTGTCCACCTCGGGGATTACTTTCACCAGCATTTGCTTGACTTCTTGCCATTTGGCTCCTTTGTTTTCCTTGTAATAGGCATCGGTGAGGTAACGCACGCCCTGGAGGTAGGCGACCATGAATCTCTTGCCCACTTCGGGCCTCCCCTCCGCGAAGTTCCCGCCATAGAGGACTACCGCTATTTGCAGCTCGGGGACTATTTCGTCCAGGCGCTTCCACTTCACGCCTACGCCGAGGTCCTCCATACGGGTGGAAATGGGTTCAAAGATAGATGCCACGTCTATGGCCTTGTTGGCTAGAGCCGTGGTCATATCCGAGGTATTGAGGATAACCAGCTCATAGTCCTTGTCATAGATGATGCCTTTCTGCTTCTGGAGCTTGGCCAGGACATACTGGGCGGTGGACCACAGGGCGTTGATTCCCACTTTCTTGCCTTTCAGATCCTCGAAGCCTTTGAGCTGTCCGTTCTTCACGAGGTCGGTGCGGCCCACCAGGACGTTGTGTCCGCGCCCGTTCGATCCCGCGGCTTTGCTGGCCACTGCCCTGAGCTTAAGACCCCGCTCGACGGCGTTGACGAAGCCGGGGGAGATGCCGCCGGTGCCCACGTCCACCTGTCCCGCGGCCAGGGGGGCGATCATGTCTGTTCCGGACTTGAATCGTTGGATCTCGATCTCAATGCCCTGCTCTTTGAAGAAACCCTTCCCCATCGCCACGGCGATAGGCGCGTCGGCCATACCCAACATCGCGCCGACGATCACCTTGTCAGTCGGGGCCTTCGGCGGGGCTTTGGGAGCCTCTTTGGCCGGCACTGCGGCTTGCTTTGTTGGAGCAGCCGCCTCTTTGGTGGGAGCCGGCGCCTCCTTTGCCGCAGGGGATTCCTTGCTCGTGGCTGGCGCCTTTTCCGATCTGGGAGCAGTATTTTCAGTTTTTGCCGGGGCTGCGGGCTGGGCGCAAGCGGTTAAAACTGCGCCGGCGATGATTGCCAGGACCACTACGAGACGCGACACCTTCTCCATTGTCTCAACTCCTGATTCAGAAATCCTTGGCCGTGAAACCGGCTATGCCCATCTGCCAGTATCCGCTCAAAAGGTTGAGCGGTGTCACCTCGAAGGGACCGTAGGGATCAACGCTTTCTCCTGAGGCGCGACGCGCAGTGGAGCCGCCGATGACCCTTTCCACCCTGGGCATTATCACCCTCTGGTCGATGGTGCCCACGGTGACGATGGCATCGGCTTCCGGCACGCTGTCGATCACCGGTACGTCGTTGCCTTCCGGCCCGCCGAATTCGTGGAGCACGGCTGCGGTCTTGATGCCCATTTCCTCGCAGGCTTTCACCGTGAGCATGAAGTCGATGTGCGAATTCCCCGTGCCCTCGAGACTGATGGTGGCGCTATCAGCTCCGAGCAGCCTGGCGACTTTGGCCGCGTACTGGGCCGAGCACTCTTTCTGCTGATGGTCGTCGTGATGCCCGCGCGAAATGACGATGCCCAGAAAGTTCAGATCGCGGCCGTGATGTTGGTACAGGCTTTTCAGGATCGGGTTATTGGTGTGGACGCAGGTCGCCACTCGCATCCCTCCCTTGTAGTTTCCGCTGACCACGGCGCCGTCCAGCATTTCGTTCGGGTGCAGGACCGTGGGCAGAAGGTTT
>JAMDCE010000570.1 GCA_023489135.1 Chloroflexota bacterium | reverse complement strand
AATCTCACTCGGGCTGAGCCAACTCGAGAAGACATTTCTCCCGATTGCTCGTCGCCTACGATTGATGACGAACGCAGCTGGCCAGTAATAGCTCTGGCGATTGGCAAAATTTACTACCAGTGTCCCTTTGGGTGTGAGAACACGCGCCAGTTCCCTGAGTGCGAGATCGGGCGAGTCTAGATGGTTGAATACGTTGACACATAAAGCCCCATCGAATGTATTATCCCGGATTGGCAAACGGTATATGGAGGCGTTAACTCCGGCAAAAGGCTTCCCCATAGGGTGCAGTTTTCGCCGGGTGGTTTTGAGCATTTCAATCGACAAATCTACGAAGGCAGTTTCCTTGGCAGTTTCAGCGACGAAGGGTGAGAACCTACCAGTTCCGCACCCTACCTCAAGGATCCGCCTACCTCGCCATTCTCCGCCCAGGTCGCAGACGATCTGCCTCTGAGAAGTGAGTGTGGCACCCCCACCTGCGCTAACCCAGCGGCGATCGTAGGTCGCGGCATCACGTTCGTAGAATTCCCCTGTACGCTTTTCTATCACTGCCCTGTCACCTCGCGGTATATGGACTCTACTCGGACACCTATTAATTCTGGATCGAAGATACTTTTTGCGCGTGATTGCGCAGCGCAGCCCATCTCACTCAGCCGAACCGGATTCTGTAACAGCGATAAAATCGACTGAGCAACGTCGGAGGTGTTCTCCGGATCGACGAGAATCCCTACCTCATGATTAACCACTTCTGGCATGCCCCCGACATTACTAACTACGATTGGACGTCCGACTGCCATAGCCTCTATGGCTGCCATAAAATAGTCCGATATTCCGTGTGTGCTTAGGAAAGGAGCGACTAAAAGATCTGATGCCGCCATAAGGTCTGGAATATCAGGTATGATGCCCAGTCTGATAACGTGATTTGAAAGCCCCAGTTCCTGAATTCGTTGAGAAAGGAGTGCCGCCCTTGAGTGATGGTTTGGGCCCTCCAGTTCAGTTGTGATAACCAGAGAGCACTCTGGAATCGCTCTTACAACTAGAGACATCGCACTAAGTACTGTTTCGAGGTTCTTAATCTTCTTTGTACTGCCCACAAAAAGAACTACGGGGCCTTTGGAAGGAAGCCGAAAGCGACGCCGTCCTTCCTGCCGATCTATGGAGGCAAGGAACCGGGAGATGTTTATCGGTGGGGGCAATACCCTAATCTTCCGATCTGGAATGCCTATCTCGCGTAGCGAACGAGCAACATTTTCGCTCACAGCGACAAGTAGATCGATCTGCTTTGCAATGGCCCGCTGTAACACGACCCTCGCCAAGTTCACCGGGGCCGTCGCTCGACTCGGAAGCGGACAGTATACAGTGTGAACCGCGCGTGCGCCTAATATTCTGGCCGTTATTGCAGTGACGATTGCGTAATCAAGAAAACCTGAGTGGCCATGAAGTACCTGAAACGTCCCGCGCAGTCTTCGTGCTTCCCAAGTAGCTCGGGATAAGTAGTTGAGGGCGAATCTTGCCGATGAGGAAGGGCCTCCGACTTTCAGCGGCAGAAAGTGCAGACCAGGTCGGTTTGGTCCGAATGACATTCCTTCACGACGTATATCTGCCATGATTGTCACAGCGTGTCTTTTCGATTGCTCGGTTGCCAAACTAAAGGCGGCACTAGCGGCCCCGCCAACGACCGTATCGTGACCGAAATACGGCAACCTAGGGATCAAGTGAACGATGTTCACAGATCACACCTTATCCAGTCCAAGCTTCAGATTCCGCCTACGTCGGATTGCCTCGTGCAGTTCATCCACGATATTGTCAACGATGTGGTCCCAACCATAGTTCTGTTCGACGCTGTATCGAGCTTTCTGGCTGATTCTAGTTGCCGCGTCTTTGTCGTGTAGAAGCCATATCAACTTCTCCGCGAAATCAATTGGCGAATAGGCGATTACCACATCGTCTCCCTCATTAACAATTAACCCAGTACAGGCGTGCGCCGTAGCCACCACCGTTTTGCCCATAGCCATAGATTCGATTACCTTAAGTTTCGTTCCCGCACCGAGTCGCACGGGAGCCACTACCACTGCTGCCCTGTTCAAGTATGGCCTAATATCGGAGACTTCCCCCACCACAGTGACACCCGGTAGCCGTGCAAGGTCCTGCACCTCACGTGCAGGATCGCGCCCTACGATTGTGAATCCTGCGTTCGGTACAGCAGCGCGAACCTTCGGGAATACTTCATGTGCAAAGTACACTGATGCGTCGACATTCATCCGTGCATTCAAGGTGCCGAAGAACAGCAACTCATTCTCCACAGTGGGTTCTCCGACTGCAGGGGCAAAGTAGTCAAGGTCGGCACCGTTCGGAGCGACCACGATTCGCAACTTTGATGGAGCTATTAAAGCTGTTGCCGTAGCGTCCTCCTGAGAGACGGAGAAACAGAGATCGAACTTCTGGTATTGTGCTGTCTCAAAGCGCCTGGTTTTGAAGTAATTCAACTTGGCGATAAGTCTGACAATTAGCCGAGAGTCGTTGTCAGCCATTATGCGCCACATAATGTAGTCTGCGTTCTGTTGATCGACAACCGCCAGGGTGACAGCGTTGTCGCTCCTATCCAGGTATTGGGCTGTGTAAAGACAGTTACAATAGATGGCATCGAACTTCTCTGCCTGTAGCAGGCTTTGGATTGTAGATCGCAATGCTGCTGACCGGAACATCCGAACGTGATACGGCTGGCTATGTAGCACAAAGCAAATTCGGTCAAAGAGCGAGAGCCTAGGTGCCTTTACTAAGTAGACGCCCTTCGTTAATGCATTCAAGTGGTCAAGATGATCTTGCGAAACTTCTTCTCTAGTCAAGCAAGCTAGCACTACCTCGTTCCCACGGCTGAGCCGAGACAAAACGTTGTAGATGCGTGCTTTGGATCCAGCGTTAGGCGGATAGGGGAAATTAGGAGAAATGAACAGGATGCGCACGGCAACTCCTCGCTTTGAGCTGACGCAACTACCACCCATGCTTCGGCGATTCTACAATATGGGCTTTTAGACCTTCTGTGGCACGGTATGGGCGGCTAACAGCTGTTGGCCGGGAGCGTGCTCTGAGTTCATTCGCGGCTCTTCAGCAGCCCGCCTCTGAAGGGATAACCACACCAAGTTTGCAAGAGTCAGAGTGAACCAACGTTGCGGATGTTCCCAGCCAAGAGTGAACATTCCGTCGAAGATGTCGAGGACCAGCACAAAGAACATCCCCATTGCCAGTGCGCGCGAACCTGAAAACTCAGGGAGTGATCTTGTTAAGCGCTTGAGACCACGTAGCAACACCGAAAAGACGAGGACTAGGGGTAGCAAGCCGAGTAACCCCTGGTTAACCAGGACTTGGGCCCAAGGATTATTGCTCCACGGTGATACATCAGTATAGTAGTCCATATTGCCCAGGCCCACACCCAAGACGGGGTGCGCTGCCCATACACTAAGAGCAGCAACGGTCCGATCATACCTGTTGGCAAATGAAGTCACCTGAGGAGTATTGGCTGGATCGGCGATGGAAGCCGCCAGACCTTGAAGGCGGTACAGCGACGCTCCGAAGAAGTCAATCCCGAGAGCACTCAGGAGACCAACCGCGGTTGCCAGAAGGACAGCAATAAGAAGTAGCAGCCCAAAGACCTTGGACCGTCTCACCAAGCCAGAGGCCCACATTACCATCAAGGTTAACGATAGGCTGATCAAGGCGCCCTGTGCCCCAGAGAGAAGAAGAGCAGCCGCAATTGTAGCGAGTGCTACCCAGTTCAGCCAGCGCGTTCTGAACGGCAGGCCACCGGAATTCCGGACAATTAAGGTCGTACCGAGGAGAACTAGGGGACCTGCAAGAAAAGATGCAAAATAGGATGGCTCACGAAAAACGGATGACACTTGAGTATAGCCCAGTATGGTTCGTGCAGTCATACCTCCCTGTGCGATGGTGGGGTTGGTCAGCTCCAGGTAGGCCAGCGGGAGATTGAAGGGTCTAGCGAACACCTGGTACATCGCGTACATTGAGGTTGCGAGAGCAGTGAGAATCCACATTCGCACGATTACCCTCAGTTCTTCCTCTCGCAATGGCAGACTACACACAACAAGAAACAGCGTCGTGACCAAGAGCAACTGAGCCGCCAGTGTGAAGAAATCAGTTAGCTGCGAATTTGAACTATCGAACAAGTTGACGGCGCTCAGCAAGCCCATATACGCAAAGAGCGCAACGAATTTGCTTACCGGGCTGCGTCGAAGTTGGTACCGATGCGTGGCTAATGTCAGACCAAACAGGATGATTATAGCGCCGCCGATAAGCCAGTCCGGCCGGGCCAGTCCGCGTTCGTCAAGGTTGAAAAAGGAAAAGCCGTAGAACGGAAGAGATGCGGGATAGAGGTAAATCAGCCAGAGGAGACTGTGTGGGACTCGGTTCGTCATCTAAGATCCTTGTTCTTTTTCCACATTTGACGATAGATAGTAATAGGCAGCGGGTCGAATTGGAGCGAAAGCGCGAAGGCGCCAGGACGCGTGTGGTGGAGGCGACGAAGGGCCAAGAGTCCCTGTACGCGACTGGGAAATCCGCGAGTCACCTTATCACCGAGCCGTTCAAACTGGTATCTACTCCCAAAAGCCTGCCCATACTGTTGCATGAGGGATTCCCGTTCCTGTATCAGTTCCGCACGCCTAGCCAATATCTTTCGATCTAATTGGTTGCGGTCCACCGCCCACAATTTAGGCATGTGAACGAATCGGTACCTCCGACCCAGCCGAAGCCACAGGTCGTAGTCCAGCGCAATACTGATTGATGCATCCAGCCGATCAGTTTCAATAACGGTTCTACGGAAGAACACGGCAGGCTGGGCCAGATAACAACCACGAAGTAAGTATTGGTAGCTGAAGGAAGGAATGCACTGAGCCTTCAGCACACGGTTATCGCTGCTGATGACGACAACGTCCCCGTACACGATGTCTGCACCTGGAAGCCGATCGAACGCCTTAACGACCTCGCTTAGGGTGGACCGGAAGAGGTACGCATCGTCCGAATTGATCCACGCCACAATATCCCCCGCTGCCATGCGAAAACCTTTGTTGATGGCGTCGGCCTGGCCGTTATCCTGTTCCGAAATCCATTTGACGCGGTGTGGGCTTGTCTGGGCGTAGTGCTCAATTGCCTGCACCGATCCATCGGTCGATCCGCCGTCGATAATAATGTGTTCTATTGCTGCATAGTCCTGTGCGGCGACTGACTGCAAGGCGAAACCAATGAACTGCCTCTGGTTCATTGACGGAGTGACAATAGAGACTAGGGGTTGCTTGCTCATGTCCCTCCGTCGGATCGGCAGGCAGAGAAGCGACCTCGATCCGCCGCGGTGGCGGCGTAGCCCATCTGAAGAGCCTTCTCGAAGCTTGAGCAAGCTTCAGATAGGTTTCCAGATCGAAGAAGCGCCTGTGCCAGTCCCATGTACAGCCACTTATTTGAAGTACCCAGGTCCAGTGCGATTCTGAAAGCGTCGACAGCTTTTTCCCAATCGCCTGTTCGCAAATAGACTTGTGCCATCTGAGAGAAAACCGGTCCCCTCGTTTCCGTCTTCCCAACTTCCAAGGCCCAACGTAGAGATGACAGAGTTCCTTCATAGTCTCCCGTGTCCAGTTGTGCCACAGCCAGCGATATCTGAGCCCAGCCGTCGTTCCGTGCGCGGGCGGCCAGGGCGTACCAGGGCAGGGCCTGTCGTATGTCACCGTTCTTACGGAAAGCCCGACCTAGTGCATCGTACATGATCCAATGTTCTGTTTTTGGGAAGGGAGCAAGTTTCTGGACAATGTCGGCATAACGCTGACCTTCGACTAAATTACCAGTCTCAGCTGCCCGTGCACCTAATCTGGCAAAGTAAATATCTGAACTGTGTACGCCACTCCACTCCGTCAAGGCTTGATCTTCCTGTCCCTGTGCCGACAGGATCTCTCCCAGACGCAACCTAGCGATCACATGGTACGGCCTTCTCCTGATGGTCTCCCTAAGGAGTGCGATGGCTTTTTGCGGATCTTCAATACGGTACAAGAGCCACGTCACGTCGCTGGTATCCCCAATGAAGTTCGACCTCAGCGACGTAGTGGTGCCCTGTATCGATTTCAGGATTCGGATATTTGCAGTGTTCGCTGCAAAGACGTGAGCCTGCATGCCCAGCCCAACCAAGACGATACACAAGGCACCGACAATCACCGATAACGTGAGTACCCGTACCCGAAGGAAGGAAATCCCAACACCCATCATTACCCCTTTGGGCTCAAATGATTGAAGGAAAACTTGCATCTACCTCTCGCATCCTAACCCGCTCCTTGCTTTTTCTGCAATGCCGAGAGGTTTTCGCGTTGGACCGGCCCCAGCGTAGATGAACAGCGACGGAATCCACCAGTATCTCCTGTCAAAGCAGCGGGGGCATACTCAAAAGGAGCTGGTCTTCTTCCGTCAGAGGGCGTCTGGCAATTCGCCGATAGTGAGCACGGAACACACGCGCGGTATGTTCCCAACTGAATCGAGCTACATTTCGCCTGCCACGTTCAACAAGTGCAGCGCGGAGTTTCTCATCTGTCCAGAGCCTGTGGATTGCATCTCCGATTTCGCTAGGACTCTCCGGATCGAAGAGCAGTGCCGCGTCGCCTGCTTGCTCAGGCAGTGAAGTTACATCCGAGCAGGCTGCGGGGGCGCCTGAAAGAAATGCCTCCCACAGCGGGAAACTCGCTGCTTCGAATTTAGTAGGTATGATGACACATCGACAAAGCTTGTAGAGACATTGGATTTCGACTGGGCTTACAAAACCCAAGAATCTAACTTGGTTAGAAATACGCAATCGTTCAGCTTGCCTTTGAATCCGGCGATATAAGTAGTTTAGATGGCCTGAGCAGACGAGGGTTATTGCAAGCCCACGTCGGTCACGGAGTAAGGCAAGTCCCTCCAGCAAGCCAATGTGGTTCTTGTGCGGCCAAGTCTGTGCTGGATAGTAAACAAAAGTCTCAGGAAGACCGAATTTCTCACGCACTGTGGCGATGTCGCCGCTGGTTGGATTTGGATACTCGGTTAACACCGGCGCAAAGGGCACAACCTGTACTTTGGCTTCCGGCAGTCGGTACTGCTCAATAAAGTCTCTCTTACTCCACGATGATACTGCGGCAACCATTTGAGCTTGCTCACAGAACGTCTGATAATTGGCTTCCCTGAATTGGCGCTGGCGAGGACTAAAGAGATGTGGCAAGTGACGATGTTGGAGGTCGTGGGGATGGTAGATGGATGGAACTTTCGTCAAGAATGCGGTTTGCTTGGTGAAGTGCATCACGTCGACACCGGCTTTCTCAATCGTGCCATCCGATTCGGGGGGGCGTACCGGTCGAAATCTCGGGGGTTGCCGAGACTTGAGCAACATGGGATCGAAAAAGGGCACAGGGTGAAGCAATGTTCGCTTCAATGTGTCTCTCCATTTATCTGACCGGGCGGGGTCTGGCACTCGAAGTGTGCGGCAAGGCCCCTCCAGGTATGGCTGAATCCACTTTTCAGACTCAGGGTAGGTGAGGAACAAATACTGTTCGTTGCCGTCCCTTAGCTTCGCGAGACCACTCGCCAAGCCAATTATGACCTGTTCCACCCCCCCGTATGAGCCGCTGCGTATCCTGGCGTCAAGGCAGATCTGTAACCTACTCATCCGTTAAATCCAGGAAACCGACCAATTGGTCGTCGTGCTTCTCCTCAAATCTGTAGCCGAGACTCAGGTATAGTCTCAGAGCCGGAGAGTTCTCCGGATACACCTTTAAGCGGATCTTCTTTGCGCCTCTTACGCGAGCAACTGAATGAAGAAAGTGCATGAAGGTCCTTCCGAGCCCCTGACCCCTGACGGCGGGATGGATAGCAATACCTAGGCTAGGGACCTCGTAACCCTCCTCCCAACCCCGTAGCATCCCGTACCCGATAACGTCATTTCTGTCCAGAAGGACGTAGTACATGTCCATCCCCGGAGACACTGCTCGTTCGGACGCAGCTTCGTCAGTAAGCGGGTGGGGATGGAAGTGAATGTTATCACCTTTCTGTCGCAAGGTGCGAAAGAACTCTGCTAAGGGCCCGATCCACTGCGGAGCTAGCCTTCTTAGCTCGATTGATGATTCAGCACTCGGTATATGACCGATCACTTACGACCTCGACGTATCGTTTCCACGACACTCTCAATATCACTGACTGTCATCGAGGCGTATGTTGGCAAGTTCATACCGGTTTCGCTAAGGCAGTCAGTAATTGATAGATTCTCCTGCCGGCGAACTGATTCTTCTCGGAAGGGAGGGAGGCGGTGCAGGGCCAAGAAGAAAGGGCGGGTCTCGATACCCTTCTCGGCAAGGAACTCCATTAGCTCATCCCGTGATCGTCCATATTCCCTTTGATCGACCGTAATGCAGAATAGCCAAGGTGCAGGCTCCGCCCACGCCGCTGCTGGCTGGAATCCGACGCCCGGGATGTCCATTAGCATCTCACGATACGCGCTGAAGATCCCACGTCGCCGATCCACAATTTCCTGATTTCGCTCTACTTGAGCACATAGGATGGCACAGGCCAGGTTAGTCAGGCGAAAGTTGTAGCCCGTGACCGGGAAGTAGTATCTTCTCTGCGGATCCATGCCCTGACCACGCAAGGTGCGTATTCGGGTTTCCAGATGATGGTCCGAAAGAGTGATCGCTCCACCCTCGCCACACGTCAGGATCTTATTTCCGTAAAAGGAGAATGTAGCCAAGTGTGTCAGGCTGCCAACGGGTCGACCCTTGTAACGGGCCATGTGAGCCTCAGCCGCGTCCTCTATCACCCACAGACCATGGACTGCTGCAATGTGGTTGATCGAGTCCATATCCGCAGGGTGGCCATACAAGTGCACGGCTATGACGCCTCGCGTTCGACGCGTGATCGCATCCTCTAACTTCGTCGGGTCGAGACACCACGTGTTCGGATCTACGTCCACAAAAACGGGTTCAGCCCCGACGTAACGCACCGCGTTGGCAGTTGCAATATACGTGAGTGAGGGTACGAGGACTTCATCACCTGGTCTGACATCAAGAGCCAACATCGCAAGGTGCAACGCCACTGTCCCGTTGCACACTCCTATGGCCGCACTCGTTCCACAGAGTTTGGCGAATTCCTCCTCGAATCGGTTTACGTAGGCCCCGGTAGATGAGATCCAGGAACTTCGAATTGCGTCTACCACATATTCTTCTTCGTTACCGGAGAGATCCGGCGCAGCCACAGGAATTCTATTCATAATTCCGCACTTCCTAGTCTCGCTTGGCGGATGTCCCTTTCTCGATCATCAAAGCACACAGGCCCACTCCAGGCATTTCTTCATACGTCGAGAACTGCCAATAGTTGTCCGCAATTTCTCTGGGATCATCTACCGTGCACCAGCGGCCCTTCCTAATCCAACGCTGTTCATAGTCGGTCAACCTTCCCGCAGATGTTTCCCCAAACCAGCGAATGGTGGACGGTTCTTGATCGATTGGGCAAAGCAGCCTACTTCGTATTGCTGTCTCATCGTAAAAGCGCTGGAAGAAGTACCTGCCGAGGGATGCCTCTCCCTGTGTTCCGTACTCGTCGCAGTCGCCATATCCGTTCGAGAAGCTTCGGCCGGTCTGAACACTCAAGATTGGCCAACCACCCTCGTCCAATCCGGCCTGCTGTCTCGGTGCGATGTTGGCTCTTGATGTCAGACCAGGTGATGAAGTCCTCGTACCCTCACTCACGTATATTGCAACTGCCAACGCGGTGCGTTACGTCGGGGCTGA
>JAMDCE010000248.1 GCA_023489135.1 Chloroflexota bacterium | reverse complement strand
GCAGGTGAGCCCCTGGGCTGAGCCTGAAGTTATTCAGGCCGCCTATCGCTCCCTGGCCCGAAAGTATCACCCGGATCGAAACAAGGCCGCGTCCTCCGCCGAAATGCAGAAGATCAACGCCGCCTACGAGATCCTAAGTGACCCAGTCAAGCGGCGGCGCTACGACCGGTCCAGGCGCTCGACTTCTTCCCCTCCATTCGACGATGCCTATTGTGAACCATCTCAGCGGGCTTCTCGACAGGATTATCGCCAGCAGTCCAGGGCGAACCAAGATTCGACCTGGCCGGCCATCCGGAGGCGCTGGTCCGTCATGCTCGTAATGGTTGTAGTTGCCAGCCTGTTCTTCCTCGCGGCAGCGTGGGGAGCGCGGTTCTTACAAGATCAGAGCGTGGGCAGTTCTCCAGCGCTGTCGACCTCTATTTTGGACCTTCGCCGGCCGGAGATTTCTGCCCTTGGACCGGAAGTGACGTCGCCAGCGCTCCAAGCGGATAATGGAACACCCTTGGAGTCTTTACAGAATAGCCTCCAGACCCTGGCTACTCTCAGGGACAAGCTTCCCGTCAAAAACTGGCCGATGGGGGCGTTGACAGAGCGGTTGATGCAGGATGGTCGCAGGCTGCCCTTCTTGAATGAACAGTCACCGGGCCCCGCCTTCTGGGCGAACACGTCAAAGCCAAAGATAGAGACCGGGGAATTAGGGGGTCTGGTCTCGAATAGGTGGATCGGTCCTCGCCTGCCCGTCATAATTTTTCTCGGGATCGAGGCAACGCTGTTTCTGGCAATTCTGACGGTGTGGCGAAGGCAATTCCGCAAGCGGTAAGCCGTCCTTACTGTGCGTCACCCCGCCTATCCATTCTCTCCACCGCTATCTACCGCGGTCCTCCTCTTCCTGGACGGCCACATGGTTCGACTCTTTGCCTTCTGGGCCCAACTTCAATAACCAGATCTCACTCAGCGCCTTTTTTCAGCGGTTCGAATATGTCCAGCTCACGGTCTTCCTCGAAATAGCGAAGGGCCGCCCAGAGCGAGGCCTGATTGCTGGTGATGACCGGCTTACCCAGCACCTTGGAAAGCGGGTTTATTATCTCGAAGGTCCGGAAGTTTGTGCAGCTTATGAAAATCGCTTCGGCCTCAGAGGTGTCGTTCTGGAAGGCGAGCTTAAATGCTTCGGCGGGATCCAAAGCGCCTATTCGGGTGTTTTCAAGGATGCCCAGACCGTGCAGGCCGGCGACGTGGTAGCCATTGTCCAATAGGAACCGCCGCTCCCTCTCGTTAATGTCGTCGATATAGGGCGTGCAGACCAGGAGGCTCTTTACGCTGAGATGCTCGAAGACGTCCAGAAGGGCGTGAGTGGTAGTAATAACCGGCCGGCCCGTTCTCTCGGTTATGCTCTTCTCCAGCCGGCGGTCGAAGCCCAGCCCCTCCAAGAAACTTCCGCTGGTGCAGCCGAAAAGGATCACTTCGGCCTGGCAATCGGCCAGAAGGGCGGCACCATCCACGCTAACCCGAGCCATATGGCCAAGCTGCTCGGCGTTGACGTCGATGCAGGGCATACGAGAAGTGTGCAAATGCACCCCAGGCGGCAAGTACCGGTAAAACTCGTACTCCATTGTGGTGTTGGATGAGGGAACGAGCAAGCCAAGTCTTCTCATTGCGCCACCACCTGTCTTTGAGCTATTAGTCAGCGGGCCGGCCATAAGGCGTTCTGTCAGTTACTCTCCCGTCAACCAATTTCGAGCCACAGTCCCAAGCCGTATGTTGGAGTATCTCCGCCTCGCTGTCAAGGGCAACCACAGCTCGCCGAAGAACAGAGAATGAGTTTCAACCCTCATAGAGAAGGCCCGGCGACCCAAGTCACGGGCTAGGCAAAGGAAACCGGCCTCACCGGCGGGTCAAGGAAGCCTTGTAGAGACGGAGCATGCCGCATCTCAGCCGAATCCGTTGCCGCAGTTTCAACAGTCTGGGAGCCTTGCCATCAGAACGGACTCTTGACTTTCGTTAGAGTATGCATCCAGCGTCGAGGAGGCCTTGCCGGAGTGAGCGCCATTGCCATCATCAACTACTTGACAAGCAGGGGCCCACTCTGTACAATGAGAGTAGACATCTAGCGCGATATTTCACATGTAGTTAACACACTCTTTACAAAAAGCCACTAGTTCCAATCTCTCCTAACAATTTGGCGGTCCAGTGGTTTTTTGTGCTCACCGGGGCGTAAGGAGGTAATTGATGTACAAGAAGCTGTTCATTCCTGGACCCACCCACGTGCGGGATGAGATCCTGCAGGCGATGGCCACCCCAATGATCGGGCACCGCGCCAAAGACTACGAGGAGCTTCACTCTCAGGTCGTACCCAAACTCCAGAAACTTCTCTATACCAACAACCGCGTCTACCTCTTTTCCAGCTCGGCCACCGGGGTAATGGAAGGGGCTATCCGCAATTGCGTGGGCAGGAGGGTCCTCAACACCATCAATGGCGCTTTCGCCAAGCGCTGGCACGAGATCGCCGTCGCCAACGGCAAGGAAACGGGCGCCATCAAAGTCGATATCGGTCAGGCTATTACGCCAGAGATGGTGGACGAAGAGCTGGCCTCCGGCCAATACGACGCCGTCTGTGTAACGCACAACGAGACCTCCACGGGAATCACCAATCCACTGGGCGAGATCGCCGAGGTGGTGAAGAAATATCCAGATGTCTTGCTGCTGGTCGATTCCGTCAGTGGAATGGCCGGCATCAAGATCGAGGTGGACAAGCTTGGCATCGACGTTTGTCTTGCCAGCGTCCAGAAATGCTTCGCCTTGCCCCCCGGAATGGCGGTGGCCTCGGTAAGCCAGCGGGCACTCGATCGGGCTAAGACGATTCCAAACCGTGGCATCTACTTCGACTTCCTCCAGATGGAGAAATACGCCGAAAAGAACAATACTCCGGCCACGCCGGCCATCAGCCACACCTTCGCCTTAAACAAACAACTGGATGACATCTTCGCCGAGGGTCTGGAGAATCGCTTTGCTCGTCATGCCGCGATGGCTCGCATCCTCCAGGATTGGGCAAAGACCCACTTCGCCATCTACGGTGACACGCGCTACGCCTCCAACACGGTGAGCAACGTCGAAAACACCCGAGGCATCAGCGTAAGTGAGTTGAACAAGGAACTGGCGAAGAGAGGCGCCGTGATTTCCAACGGCTACGGAGACCTGAAAGACAAATGCTTCCGCATTGCCCACATGGGCGATCTGGCGATTGACGACATGAAGTGGCTGGTGGCCCAGATGAACGATATTCTTGGTCTGTAGAGGCCAGGCCGATTACCTGGCAGAAGCGGGGTAGGCGAAATGAAGGTGCTGATTTGCGACCCGGTCGATTCCAAGGCAATTGAGTCGATGCGAGATGCCGGAATTCAGGTGGACGTGCGCGACGACATCTCGCCCGAAGATCTCCTGGAGGCCGCGCCTGAATACGACGCGATGGTGGTGCGCAGCCGCACGAAGATTACGGCGGCCGTCATCGACGCGGCCCGTAACTTACGGGTGATCGTACGGGGCGGCGTAGGAGTGGACAATATCGACGTGGGATACGCCAACACCAGAGCAATCAAGGTGTTGAACACGCCCAACGCCAGCGCCGTCTCCGTCGCCGAGCTTACCGTTGGGTATTTGTTTGCCCTGGCGCGCCAAATTCCACAGATGGCGGCATCTATGAAGGCCGGGAAGTGGGAGAAGAAGAAGTTCGAGGGCCGCGAGCTGACGGGCAAGACGTTGGGTCTGATCGGCTGCGGGAGAATTGGACAGGAGGTAGCGGCCCGAGCCTCCGAGCTAGGTATGGAGGTGATCTTCTACCGGCGCACGCCAACCCAGGTCCCTGGCGCCCGGCAGACCTCCCTCGACGAGGTGCTGACGAGGTCAGATTACATCTCCATTCACACTCCCCTCACCAAAGAGACTCGCAATATTATCGACGCGAGCGCCATCTCTAAAATGAAGCAAGGAGTCTACATTCTCAACTGCTCACGGGGAGGAACTCTCGACGAGGAAGCGTTATACCGTGCCCTCGTCAGTGGCACGGTGGCTGGAGCAGCTCTGGATGTCTACGCCCAGGAACCACCAACTGACCGTGAATTGATCGAGCTGCCCAACGTCATCAGTTCACCCCACGTAGGTGCGGCCACGCGGGAGGCTCAAGACAGGATAGGCGCAGAGGTTGCTCAGTTGCTCATTGAGTTTCAGCGGGCGGGGGCACCAGCCGCTCAGCCATCCGCCAGCCTCGGTGGGACGACCAAGCCGCTGTCACATTAGGAAGCTTTCGTGGATCGGGTAGACAAACGATCCAACCAAGGGTAATATGTGCCAGGCGTAGGTCCTTGATTGTTCAAGGACCTACGCTATTCTCGGAGTCTGGAGGGAACTATGGCTCAGGTCGCCCCCTTCCGGGGGGTTCGCTACAATTCAGCCAAATTCAAGAACTTGGACGTGGTGGTCAGCCAGCCTTATGACAAGATCAACCATACGTTGCAGGACGAGTATTATCGTCTCAGCGATCACAACATTGTAAGGATCATCCTCGGCAAAACCTCCCCCAATGACTCGGCCCACAACAACCAGTACACTCGGGCCCGCCAGTTTTGCGAGAGCTGGCAGGCCGAAGGGATCCTGCTGCAAGAAGCGCAACCAGCCGTCTATGTCTTCCACCAAACGTTCAGCTTGCCCGGCGGGCCGCAGACCCGAAAGGCTTTCATTGCCGCGCTCAAATTGGTCGAGTTCGATGAAGGAATTGTTCTACCCCACGAACGCACCCTCTCTGGTCCCAAAGCGGACCGGCTCAATCTTATGCGAGCGATGGCTTTCGACACCGAACTAGTCTTCATGCTTTACCCTGACAGCAAGAACCGGATCAATGCGATGCTGGATGCGGCCGTGGCCGGCCGACAACCAGATATGGACGTGCGCGAGCTCTACGAAAGCGACGTTCGCCAGCAACTCTGGGCCGTTACCGGTGAGCAGACGATCTCCACAGTGGTCGCCGAAATGGGGCCCAAGCTCCAGTTGATCATCGCCGACGGCCACCATCGCTACGAGACGGCACTCAATTACCGGCAGGAGATGCGCCAGCGGCATCCGGACGCGCCGGATAACGCCGCTTTCAATTACGTTATGGTGGCATTTGTCAGTATGGACGATCCTGGCCTGGCCATCCTACCCACGCACCGGCTGATTCACCCGTACGACCGCGCCAATTCCACAGAAGTGCTGGAGAAGGCCAAGGCCTACTTCAACGTCACCCCTCAGCCCACCAAAGAAACTCTGGACAAGGAAATGGCCGGAGAGACGGCCTCTGAACGGCGCCTCGGCTTCTACGACGGCGCGTACTTTCTCCTGCAGCTCAGGGATCCGGCCATTATGGCCGAGATAGCCCCAGACCGGGTGCCGGAGTGGCGGATGCTCGACGTAAGCATCCTTCACGAATTACTGATCGAGCGGATCCTCGGGCTAGACAAGGAAAGCGTTGCCCGGCAGGAGAATATCAAGTATCTCCGGGAAGTCGAGGAAGGAATCGCAGCGGTCGATCAGGGTAAGGCTCAGTTCCTCTTCATCTTAAACCCAACCCGCATCCAGGAAGTCAAAGCTTGCTCGGAACGCAACGAAAAGATGCCGCAGAAATCGACTGATTTCTACCCTAAGATGATATCGGGGTTAGTGATGTGCGCCGTGGGGTCAGACGAGCGGTTGTAGAAGTCACAATCTGAACAAACCTGCCGCTAAAATCGCGAAGGCAAATGGCTAATTCCGCTCTTGCGCGAGCCTAGGCGCCCGGTCCCTCTCGCTGACCGTTATCGATCCCCCACTTCTCGATGCGGTTTTTGGGACGTCGAGATCCAAACAGAGTCTCCCGTTAGACCGGCTTGTCTAGCGGGAGACTCCTGCAGGGAATTTTGCCAAGCTACCCTGGAATCGAGCTACGCTAAAGGATGCTGCTCGTGCCGAGCCTGGTACGCGTGCTCCAGGAAAGGCCCGGCGCCTGATCGCACTGGCATCGATAACCGCCCCAAAGTCTCCGCGATTAAGTGCTCCTCAGGGACGTGCACCGCCAGATCCCCCAGGGAGATTATTCCCACCAGGCGGTTACCATCGACCACCGGCAGTCGGTGAACCTGCTCAGCGGCCATAAGCTTCGCCGCTTTCTCGACGTCAGTTCCCGGCGAGACGGTCAAGGGGTTGGTTGTCATGAACTGTCTGATCTCGGACTCGTTTGGATCTAGTCCGGCCGCCACCTCATTGATCACGATATCTCGGTCTGTAACGACACCTAACAGCCTCTCCCCTTCGCAAATGGGCATGATGCCGACGTTGTGCCGCCTCATCTCTTGCGCTACTTGGGCGACCGTTGCGGTGGGAGCCATACAGCAGACGTCCTTTGTCATTATCTCCTTGACTAGCATCTGCGCACCTCCTTCCTCTCAGGGTCAAGCAACGCGGGTTCCGTCTGACCCTCCAATAATCGCCCTGCATAATCTGTGCCAGGTGCGCCACTGGCACGGTTAATGCAGTATGGCCATATCGAAGATTGCCATGCGGGCGTCCAGGCTACATACGCACTCTGCAAGTGAGGAGAGCGTTGAGTACGACGAGCGGCAGAGAGACAATGCTTGTCCTCCCCGCCAGAATGATTCAAGGAGATTCACGACACCCTCCCAAAAGGGGCGAAACTGGGAAGCAGATAAAGCGCCTATTTGTCGCAGAGGCGCCATCCGCTCGAAGCCCCGGCAACTCGGTAGCAGCGTTCTTCATAGAGAGGATGTCCTAGGAGGCAAACAATGAATGGCTCAATTCACCTCGGGCGCGTAAAGGGGATCGCCATAAACGTTCATTATACCTGGTTCATCGTTTTTGCTTTGGTCGTTTTTACGTTAGCGGTCTTTTACTTTCCTACCCAGTATCCGGGGTGGGGAACGCTTACTTATTGGTGGGTCGCAGGCATCACGGCGTTTCTTTTCTTCTCGTCTGTGGTAGCCCATGAGTTAGCTCACTCTTTGGTCGCAATTGACAAAGGTATCCCCGTCGAGAGCATCACCCTGTTCATCTTCGGCGGGGTATCCCAGATAAAGAAAGAGGCCGATAAGCCTTCCACGGAATTCTGGGTCTCGGTGGTTGGCCCGCTGTCCAGCGTGGCGCTGGGAGTGATCTTCGGCCTGATCTGGCTGGCCACCCGAACCGTCTCTGAACTGTTCTCGGCCATCGCCCTTTACCTCGGCGCCATCAACATACTACTCGCGTTCTTTAACCTGATTCCTGGATTCCCTCTCGATGGTGGTCGGGTGTTTCGCAGCATCCTTTGGGGAATAACTCACAATTTCCAGCGGGCGACCCGTATTGCCGTCGTCACGGGCCAAATCGTGGCCTACGGTTTCATTCTGTTGGGGATCGGGTTGATCTTCTTCACCGGCAACCTATTGGGAGGAATCTGGCTGTCCTTCATAGGCTGGTTTCTCGCCAACGCGGCGACGTCTAGTTACCGCCAGGCCGCCGTTCAGGACGTGCTGAGGTCGGTGCACGTGCAGGACCTTATGACCAGAGACTTCGATACGGCTGAGCCGGACGCGACCCTCCAACACGTGGTGGACGAGCATGTCCTTCGGCGCAATGTCCGAACTCTGCCCGTGGTAGACGATGGGCTCCTGGTGGGGCTAATAACCCTCAACGACATCAAGAACGTGCCCCGGGACCTCTGGCCGACGAGACTGGTGATTAACACCATGGTACCAAGAGCACGATTGGCCCTGGTGCGGCCAGACGATGATATGACTTATGTGCTCCGTGCTCTTGACGAACATGATATAAATCAACTGCCCGTCGTGGACGATGGACACGTGGTCGGCCTGGTCATGCGCAGCAGTGTCATCCGCTTCCTCCAGATACGAAGGGAGCTTGGGCTGGACTGGGAGCAGAAGCAGGCCGCCTGATGTGACCGGGTTTTCAATGGACGGTGATTCAGATCGATGGTTTGTGGCTCCAAGCTCCGTGACCCGATCGGCTTTCAAAGCAATGGAGATTAGACGGAAACCCTTGTCCCGGCGTGCGTTTGTCGCCGCCGGGCTAACCCTGACCGGGCTAGCCCTCTTCGATCTTTCCTGTCAGGGGGAAGAGGGGCCGCAGACGCAGCAACCCAAATTGCCTTCAACTTCAGGGACGCAGCAGGCGGTCCAGCCGGCTCCTGCTACTCCGCAGGCTACAGAAGCTCCGCAAGCCGCGCCCAGCCCGCCAACGACCAGCACCATCGCTCAGCCAGTCCCGACCACCCGGCCGTCAGCCACCGCAGCACCAACAGTCTCAGACACCGTCGTTGGCTTGGCCCGGCAGGACGGAGTTGCAGAGATGGTCACCCGCGCCGTGGAGTTGAGCGGCGGCCTGGGATTCATCAAGCCGGACTCGGTGATCCTGGTCAAGCCAAACGTCAACTCGGGCTTGGCCCATCCGGCCACGACGAACCCCGCGGTAGTCGCCGCCGTAATCGCGATGCTGCAAGAACGGAAGCCCAAGCGAATTATCCTGGCCGATAGCTCCTACCCCGGCGCGGGGGCAAACCCTGACACGCTGGGGAATATGCGCTCTTCCGGAATCTATGACGCGGCCCTCAGAGCCGGGGCCGAGGTGAGCGATTTTTCCGAACGCGCTTGGAAGCGGGTGCAGCCAGCAGGAGCGCTCCACTGGGGCGAAGGGTTGGAGGTGCCGGCAATGCTGGATGAGATAGATCATCTCATTAGCTTGCCCGTGGTAAAGACGCACTTCATCGCAAGCTACTCTATGGCCTTGAAGATCACGGTGGGCCTTTTACACTCCCGCACTCGTCGGCTGCTGCACTCCCACGGCGAACCCACCTTCGGCTCCATGGTCGCCGAGGCAAATTTGGTGCGGCCGGCCGATCTCGTCGTGCTCGATGGAACCAAGGCCTTCGTTTCGGGAGGGCCAGATACAGGACAGGAAGCGGCACCTAACTTGATCATCGCCACCCGCAACCTCGTCGCCGCTGACGCCGTCGGACTCTCATTACTAAAACATCTTGGTTCGACTCCGGAGGTGCAGAACAGAGCCATTTCGGAACAGTCCCAAATCCTGAGGGCGGTGGAGCTCGGGTTGGGAGGACCCGATTTGAGCCGACTGCAATTGGTGAGCGACGGCGTGCAAGAGATCGACTCGCTCCGGGAACTTCTGGGCGCCTGAAGTCACCTATATGGCCGGTCCGACGCACTTTGAGAATTAAGCTGGGAACAGGGCAAGGCCGTTTTATTGAAGGAAGCCTGCGGGAGGATTGAAAAGTTGCCGCTTAAACCTCCCGCGGGTTTTCTGCACGCTCGATCTTCACGCACACGTGGTAACCCGCGGGAGACAGTGGCTCGATTCTGAAGGCTATTTCCTGTGCCGCAACCTACAGGAGGTTGACCTGAACGCTGCGCGCTTAGCGGACTTCCATCGGAGATTGTCGTTAAGGTGCAGGCTGCTGTGCTATAATTACTCTTTTGGGGGTTAATTTGACGAGACCATTTGTGGCCATCGTTGGTCGACCCAACGTTGGCAAGTCTACTTTTTTCAACCGAATAGTGGGACAGCGCATTGCCATAGTAGAGGACGAGCCCGGAACGACGCGAGACCGGCTCTACGCCGACGCCGAGTGGGATGGGGTAACCTTCACCTTGATCGACACAGGCGGGCTGCAAACCGAGCCTATCCCCGAAACGCTACCCAGCGGGGAGATTGTCCGCCGGACACGCGAACAGGCGAAGCTGGCCATCGATGAAGCCGACCTCATCCTCT
>JAMDCE010000143.1 GCA_023489135.1 Chloroflexota bacterium | reverse complement strand
CCAGACGTTCAGTTTCCCCGATGCCAAAAGGCCGGGTAGTATCTGCCTGCGCAAATGGTCGAACTTCTCGGGGATGCGAAAGAACTCGGACACGTTGATGGTGACAAAATCACGAAACTCCGATAGCCTGGCCTGGTCCTGCGAGATAATGCGGCAATACTCGAAAAGATTCTGCGCCCCCACGCGCATCATTATGGTGTTGAGGCGCCGTCTCATCTGTTCGCTCTTATAAGAAGAGAGATCGATCCCGGTGAGGGCCAGCACCTTGCGCTGGAAAAAAGAGTACTCCATGTCGACCATAATTACCTCGTTCAAAGGCTAGATCTGGCATAAATCATGATGCTGCCACCGTTCGGAAAGAACGCCTTACGTCCGTCAAAGCGACGATTTCCCCCGGCACGCGAACCAGCGGAGCAATCCTGTCTACCACGCCGGCCTCGACGGCGCTGCGCGGCATTCCGTAGATAACGCAGCTCGACTCGTCTTCCGCGATGATGTGCCCTCCTGCTTCCTTGATCGCCTTCGCCCCCTGGGTGCCGTCGCAACCCATTCCCGTCAAGATCACCCCCAAGCTCGCCGGGCCATAAACCTGCGCCACGGACTCCATGGTTGCGTCGACCGATGGTCGTACGCCATGCCGCGGTGGCTCTTGGTCCAATGAGATCGTCCCGTTCTTCACCACGGTCATATGGTAATTCCCCGGCGCGAGGAGCGCCACGCCTGCCTGCACGATATCCCCTTGCTCCGCCTCCTTAACCGTCAAGGCCGATACTTCGTCGAGTCGCTGGCTTAGAGACTTGGTGAAGCCGGGCGGCATGTGCTGGACTATCAACACTCCCAAAGGAAGAGACGCCGGCAAATGGGGAACCACCTCGTGAAGTGCCCTGGGGCCGCCGGTGGAAGTGCCGATCACCACCACTCCGTTACACGCGCGGGCCTGCATCTTCACCGCCGATCTGCTGCGCGGAGCGACCATGTGCTCCGTCACCTGCAGCTTGGAAGTGTTGAGTCCTCGTACTCCCTTGATCTTAGATAGTAGCTCCGCCCGTATGTCCTGAAATCCCATTCCTCCCGCCGCTGGCTTGGGCACGAAGTCCGCTGCTCCCAGTCGCAGCGCCTTGATCGTGGCGTCCGCTCCCTCCTGACTGAGACTGCTAAGTATGATGACCGGCAGTCCGAATTCCGCCATGATGCGCTTGAGAGCCGCGAATCCATCCATTCGCGGCATTTCCAGATCGAGCGTGATCACCTCCGGCTTCAATGCCGCTATTTTAGCCAGGGCATCCAGTCCGTCTCGAGCGGTATCCACGACCGTAATGTCCGGGTCCGCATCCAGATTGGTACGCAGCACATATCTCATATAGGCCGAGTCATCGACCACCAGCACTTTAATCATTCGTCCCTCGCTCACCGCCATCATCACCGGTCAGGCACGAACCCGCCCCCATCATATGACGAAACCCCATCACCTAGGCAAGTAGCTTCTTCACCGCTGCCAGCACCCGCTCGCTTTGAAAGGGCTTGATCACGAAATCCTTCGCTCCGCTCTTGAGGGCATCCATAACCAGCGCCTGCTGTCCCATCGCGGTGACCATGGCCACGCGCGCGTTGGGGTCGATCTTCTTGATCTCCTTCAGCGCGGTCAGCCCATCCATTTCCGGCATCGTTATGTCGAGTAGAACGCCATCCGGCCTAACTTCCATGTACTTCTTGATCGCTTGCACCCCATTCTCGGCCTCCGCCACGGTGTAGCCATTGTCGGTTAGCAGTTTGGAACATCTCATTCGCATAAAGGCAGCGTCGTCCACCACCAGCAAAGTCGCCATACGTCCTCCTTGAGCCAAGAATTGTGCACTTGGAGTTGTGCACCCGCGGCGGGTGCACGAAGCCACCAAGCTTCTCGCCTATATCTCCCACGGTTTGTGCATTCAAGCCGGTTGTCTTCAGAATATCGCAGAAACAGGCCATGGTGGCCTCGGCGTCATTCCCGCGGAAGCGGGAATCCGGGGTCCTCCCCTATTGCAGAAGCCGAATGGATTCCCGCTTTCGCGGGAATGACGGTTGGTGGAATGCACAACCCTGCTATATCTCCACGTCCCCCCGCCCAACGATCTTGAGAAGAACTCGGCCTGTGTCCATGAACAATCTCATAGTTCGACCTTGACAACCTCCCGTATCCATCGCTTTCGGCTCTATCCGGTGTTGCTTCAGAATCTCAGTTACGGCTTCGACGTTGCGCTCCCCTATTCTGAAGGCATTGGCCTTCCCGGCCATGCCCAACATTTGTGCCCCTCCCACCACCTTGAAGACTACGTTCTTGTCCGTCGCCCCAAGGCGCTTCAGCTCCCGAATTAAGGTAGGGATGGCGATGTCGGCGAATCTGTTGCCGGGCGCTTTGGTGCTGGTCTCCTTACTGTTGGGCAGCATGACGTGGGCGAGTCCCCCGGCCCCGGTCACTGGATCGTAAGCCGATACCCCGACACACGAGCCGAGGCCGTAAGCTACTAGTATCAACGAATGGTCCTTAGTTACAAAAAGCTCTCCTATACCAACTGGCACCGTCTTGCTGTCATCCACGACTCTCTTCCAGTCTCTCTACGATTAGTCTCAGCGAGTCGACCTCCGGAAGCATTAGGAAAAGGCCTTCAATTCTGCGTCCGTCGTCGATGAACCAGGTGTCGATAATCAGGACATCCTCGGTAGTAAGCGCTAGCGACAGCAATGGTATATCCAGAGCTGCCCCCGCCGTGTCGATCATCACATCGGGGGGCGATGGTTGAATGATCAAACCGGTCGCATCGGCCAGGGCGTTAAGGAAGAAGGAACCCGTAACGTTGGCTACCTCCCCCAGCGCCGACCGCTCCAGCGCGTTCAGCATCAACACGCCCTCTATCTCCGATCCCATAAGCATCTGCACCATTTCCGCGGCTGCTTCCAGGGAAAGGATCAGCAGCATGTGGCCGCTTACGTCGCCCCAGACGCCGAGATAGATTGCTACCACTGCCTCGTCGTTTTGCTCGATCCGGTTTGGCACCTGTTCGATAGGCAGCAATGCCAGGGTCGGGGAAGAGACCTCTATCCTCTTGTCTACCATGATCGACAGCCCTTTAGCGGCGTTCTCGAAGCCTACCTTGGTGACCTCCTCCAAATGAGAGATCTCCGTACTGTTGACCAACGCTGAACTACACATAGACAGCATCTCCTGTTCTGGCCTGGATAGCCATCTTCACCAGAGCTGGGACATCCAGGATAAGTCCCACTCGCCCGTCTCCCAAAATCGTCGCTCCCGAGAGCCCCTTGATGTCGCCGATGTAGTTACCCAGCGACTTTATCACCACCTGCTGTTCACCAACCAGGGAGTCGACGACGATGCCTACTTGAGCGCTGTCCGTCCCCACCACAACCACGTAGGCCCCGTTCAGTTTACTGTCGGCCCGAGGTGAGCCCAGCGCAACATCTAATGGTAGGAGCGGCAGAACCCTTCCGCGCAATTGGATCACCTTCTCCTTGTTCACTGATTTCACACCGGACTCAGCAATGCGCAGCGTCTCCACCACGGAGGATAGGGGGATGGCGAAAATACCCTGATCCAGGCTGACCAGGAGTGCGTTCAGAATCGCCAGCGTCAGGGGTAACTCGAGGACAAACTGGCTGCCCTGCCCCGGCACGCTATTGACGGTGACCATTCCGTTTAGCTTGCGAATGTTGGTCCTCACGATGTCCATTCCCACGCCGCGGCCGGATACGTCGCTAATCTGTTTGGCCGTGGAGAAACCGGGGGCAAAGATGATTTCCAGGGCCTCCCGATCGTTCATCCTCGCCGCCGCCTCCGCCGAAAGCAATCCCTTTTCCACCGCGGAAGCCCTGATGCGCGCCGGATCGATTCCCTTTCCGTCGTCCTCCACGGTCAGAACGATGCGATTCTCTCTATGGGATGCCGCCAGGCGTATCAGGCCGACTTCGCTTTTCCCGGCCGCCACCCGCTCTTCAGGTGGCTCCAACCCGTGGTCTACGGCGTTGCGCAGCAGGTGGATGAGGGGATCGCCGATCTCCTCGATGACCGAACGGTCCAGCTCGGTCTCTTCCCCTTCCATGATGAACTCGATCTTCTTCCCCGCCCTCTGCGCCAGATCCCTGACCATACGGGGGAAGCGATTGAACACGCTGCCGATTGGGAACATGCGCGCCTTCATGATTCGGTCTTGAAGCTCGTCGGTTATGCGCTGAATGTGAAGCGAGGCCTCGGCAATCTCCTCAACCACCACCTCGCCTTCGCGGTTCGACTGCAAGCGAGAGCTTAGCTGCTCCAGCCTCGTGCAGTCGATCACCAGCTCCCCCACCAGATTCATCAAGGCATCCAGCCGCTCTATATCGATTCGCACCGTCTTCGATGCGCCCTGGGGATTTCTGTTTGCCGTTGAGCGATCTTTCGGGGAGGCCTCTCTGGAAAGCCTATCTCTCGTGCCGTCGGATGCCGGAGTATTCTTCTCGGGCCTGCCATCTATCCCGTTTTCGTTTCGCACATTGTCACGCAGGCCACACATCCGCTGGTGGTCCTCAGCGCTCTCCTGGTCTACGACGGGGCTCGCATCCCCGGGTCTGCTGTCATGAAGCTCCACCGCCACTATGTCAGGGACGGCCAAGATGAGCTCCCTGGCCGTCTCCATGCTTTCTTCGGTTACGCAGGTCAGCCTCAGCTCCCGGCCCACCTTTTCCAGCTCAATGTCGGCCAGAGTTGGGGTCGATTCGACTATCGTACCGATGGTGGAAAGAACCATGTGCACCTGAAGGAACCTGGCGGCGGGGAAAGGCGATTCCTTGTCGACCTGCACGACTATCCAGTGGCTGTTATCGTGCGAGCCTGTCGCATCGGGCTTGGAGGTTGGTTCGGCCGCCGGGGTCTCGGCAACCGTCGAACCCTGAACATTTGCCGGCAGGTTGTCCTCCAGAAACTGCTTGAGAGACGATACCAACGACGATGGGTCCAGGCCGCTGTGCTCCAGTGAGACGACCTCTTCCTTCAGGACCCTGAGCGAATCGAGACTCTGCAGCAGTAAATCGATAAGGGCAGTGGTGGACTCCAGCTTGCCTTTGCGCAGGCAATCCAGGATGCTCTCGACCGCGTGGGTAAGGGCAGCCATCCTTTCGTGACCGATGGTTGCCGAGGAGCCTTTGAGCGTGTGGGCAGCGCGAAATACCTCCTGCAGGAGCTCCGCGGTAGGCCCCCCTTTCTCGAGTATTAGAATATCCTGATCCAGCAGCTGCAGCTGCTCCTCTGCCTCCTCCAGGAATACGCCTAACTCATCGGGCGAAGCGTCAAATTGCAGGCTCATCATCACTTTCCGGTACCGCAAGATTAAAACAGCACGCAGCTCACTTGTCCACGCCACCAGGGCTATGGCCGGGCGCCGCTATTGATGTCTCCTCAAAATGTTTATCGACCAGGACCTGCCAAACTTGAGAGGCTAACTGGCCCAGAATAGCCCCAACTTCCCGCGACCGCCGGCTTTTCTCGGGACCACCGGCATTCCGCTTTGAGTACCATCGGCCCTGTACCGGACCAGAGGCCTGCCGATTCTTCAGAGTAGATGGTGATTGTTGCGGGGTTCCTCGGATTCTGTGGCCAAAGGAAAGGCGCGCGGCCGAATGGTCGAGGAAAGACGAATTCCTTGGGGAGGGGACAATGTCTACAGTTCAGACGGCGGATACTGAGGAGCAACTGGTCGTTTTCGACCTGGGAGACGAAGTCTACGGCGTCGATATCTCCCGGGTCCAGGAAATCATTAGAATGCAAACCATCACTCAGGTGCCGGGTGCCCCCCACTTCGTCGAAGGTGTGATCAACCTTCGCGGCAAGATAATTCCGGTCATCGACCTTCATCGCCGCTTCGGGTTACCTTCAGCCGTGGCGGATAAAGCCAGTCGCATAGTAGTAGTGGAGACCCAGGGGCACGTGCTCGGCATGATCGTCGATGCGGTGTCAGAAGTTCTGCGAATTCCAGTCGACTGCGTCGAGCCGCCCTCTCCGATCGTGGCCGGCATCGACAGCGACTACATCAGAGCCATAGCAAAGCTTGAGGGCAGGTTGATCATCCTGCTGCAGCTAGATAAGGTGTTGACCGGCGAGCAGAAGATGGCGCTGCAGGGATCCATCGCGGCCTGAAGGATCATCATCTGTTCCAGTTCAGAGACACATCTCCGCATCGGCGAATCGCCCCACGTGGAGGGTGATAGCGTAGGGGTGACCGGCTGGGCGTCCAGGTGGGCGTCTGAGTTCCCCAGATCCGACGCAGGATGGGTCAAACGCCACCTCGACCCTTCAGAACCCTGTCCAACACTCCCCTGAGCTCCGGATCTTTCCAGGGTTTTCGCAGGACAGCGTCGATCCCACCTTTCTGCAAGAGCGAGGGATCGAGGCCCCTTGGATCCCCCGTCATAATGGCTACGAAGGGCCGTTGCTCTTTCTTCTCAATTATCTCGGCAACTTCAATACCCGAGATATCACCTAGCTTGAGGTCGCTCAGGACGAGGTCCGTATCCCGCTCTCTTACGGCGGCCAATCCCTCCCGGCCAGAGCAAGCCAGCTTGACGAGGTGCCCGTCGATCTCGAGCCTCTGCTTCAGGGCTTCGCCGAAGGACCTGTTATCATCTATGAGCACAATCCGCAAAGTGCCGTCGGCCTGCACCCTATCCACAACTGGAGACACCCTCGCTTCCGCCACCTTGGGCTTGAGAACGTCGTCGATGGCCTGCCTAAGCCCGGGCAGCCGGCAGGGCTTCTGGATGACCCCGTCGATGCCGGCTTCCGAAAGGCGCTCCGCGGCGATCTCGGCCCCCCACCCGGTTAGGAGCAGCACGCGAGTGCCGGGCGATATCGCTCTTACTCTGGCAGCTACTTCCCACCCATTCATTTCCGGCATTCCCAGGTCTGTGATCACCAGGTCGTAGGCGGCTTGGCCCAGCACCTCCATACTTTGCTTGCCGCCCGAGCATATGGTGACGACATGCCCTTCGGATCGCAGCATTGCCTCTGTCGCCCTGAGAACGCGCTCGTCGTCGTCGACCAGCAGAACCCGTATCGCGCGCTTCAAAGGTGCGTCGCCGCGCTCATGCGCCACTTCAACCTCGCTCGCGACGGGGAGAACCACCGTGAAGGTGCTGCCGACGCCTGGCGTGCTCTGGGCGGAAAGCTCCCCGCCATGCCGAGAGACTATCCCGAAGGCTATGGACAGGCCCAGACCGCTCCCCGCGGAACCCTTTGTGGTGAAGAACGGATCGAAGGCCCGGCCAAGAACCTCCTCCGACATGCCGGTGCCGCTGTCGCTGATGCTGGCGAACACGTTGGCCTCCCGGCGACCGGTGCGTATCCTGATGTCTCCCCCTTCAGGCATGGCGTCGATGGCATTTAGAATGATATTCAGGAACACTTCCCGGAGGTCCGAGGCGTTACCGCTGGCCGGCGGAATCTCGGCGAACTCGGTAACGAGATCTATGGCAATGCCGCCCCGCTGCGCCGGGTTCTTCAACCGTGGTCGAGCCAGTTCGATCGATCCGCGAACCACCTCGTTTATGTCAACACTTGTGAACTTGGTATCCTTTCGAATCCTGGTATACTCTTGAATGCGTTTGACGATCTCTGTGCCGTCCAGCGCCGCCTGATTGATGGCGTCGGCGCATTCCTTCAGGTGTGGCTGCAGGTCGCTGAGCATCATCACTTCACTCCAACCGATGATGCTGGACAAGACGTTATTGAAGTCGTGCGCCACTCCACTGGCCATCTCGCCGATAGCCCTGATCCTTTCCGATCGTATGACCAGATCCTGCATTCTTCGCTGTTCAGTAACATCCTCGAATATGTGCACTACCGCAGACAACCTGCCTTCGTAGCCTTCAATACCGTAGGCCGTCACCTCCAGAGTGGACCCGCTAATCACGCACTCCATCGGCGTGCCCGTCAGCGGAGCATCCGGCGCGGCCAACAAGCTCGCTCGTATGCAATGATCGCACGGACTCGGATTCCCCCAGATCAGGTCGTGGCACTTCTTGCCGACAATCTCTCTGGGGTGTTTCCCAAACATGGCGGCGAAGGCGCGATTCGTGCGCATCACGACGTGTTCGGCATTGCTGATGAGAATGCCATCCGAGATAGCGTCCACCGTCTGTTCCCATTCGCGCTTGCCTCGCGCCAGAATCTCGAATAGCTGAAGGCTTCCGGTCTCAGCGGTCCGGGGGTGAGTCACCGCGGCTGCCATGTGGATACCCAGCAGCGCCGCGGCGTCCAGGTCCAATTCAGTGGGAAGCTTATCCCTGAGCGGACGGGCAAATACGGCAAGGCCGAGCGTGGTCCCATCGCTGGTCAAAGGCACGATCATAATGGGGCGCCCGGAACCCTCTCGATCTCCCATCCTCCACAATGAATCGGGCAACAATACATTCTCTAGGTAGACAGGCTTATCGAGGGCAGTCAACTTGGTCAGTTCTGTGTCAACCAGCGCAAGTGACAGAGGAAAGCGTGCACAGTCGGGTTCCGGAGACAGTTCCGGTGGATGCACAGAAGCCGGACACAGTCGCTCGCCCGTTTTGTCCAGGAGCAGCACGGCGCAGCGCTCGAACTCAGTTATCCGGCAGGCCTCTTGAACAATCGATGAGAGCCTGCTTTCCCGGTCGGGATCGATTGGCCAAGCAGCAGGCGGCTTGCCAAATATCCTTCGCCTCAACAACACCTCTCCCCCTCCCAATCGATCCGCACCAAGCTCTGGGCGGCCCCCAAGGCACTCGATCAGGTCTACTGTCTGCGCGGTCGTCTCAAGCTGGTTGCCAGGTCGCGCATCTTATCTATCGCGTCGTCGAGCGAATCCTCTAGCTGCGTTAGCTCATTCTGCATCTGGTCGTAACGCCCCATTTGAGCCAGCCTCTCCACGAGTTGGACCTTGAGCAGGCACGTCGCGAAAGATTGGAGTATCTTATCGTGGAGATAGCCGGCAATCCGCTCCAACTCGGCATTGAGCGCTGCTTCCCATGCGAGTTGTTGCTCCTCAGGCGCTCCATCCAAGAGCACCCACCCCGTGTCCGTGTCATTGGAGGAAGCGACCACAGCATCCTGCTTTCCGTCCACATTGCCTCCTAAGCGCCTGCCGCTCATCGAGTCGAGCGTCGCACCCTTCGGTGTGATCCGCCATTGCGGCCGGCCTGATAAGCGATCACAAGCTTCAGCCTGTTCCATTCTATCACAAGGTCTCACTGGTGACAATTGAGTTCCAGGCGCTTAGGGGCGTTCAGCTGAACGCCCAGCGGCCTAAACGACTAAATCCCAACGAAATTTCGTAGTGGGTCTAAAGATGGGCGCGACTCGGGCCGATAATACAGATAGGGGATCACCCCGTCACGCCCCGAGGCCGAACGCTGACAGACCTTGGGGCACAGAGTACCATCGGCTCGCAGCGCATGGTACCTATGTCTTTGCGGACCGGACGCTTTCGGCCATTGGCAATCGGGGCTCAGGTCGTTAAGATGCACTCCGAAGACTTGATGCTTCGCTTTGGGGGTCCATCGGTAGCGCGGAGCGTTGGAGGTTATAGATGGTCCACCTGTCGAGACTTGATGGCAGTGAGCTTTACGTCAACGCCGAGTTAATCGAGGTCATCGAGATGACGCCTGATACGGTGATCTCCCTGACCAATGGCAAGAAGCTGGTCGTACGCGAATCGGGAGAGGAAGTGGTAGCACGAGTGGTAGACTACTTGCGCCGGGTCGCAAGTGGCGAGTCACCGAAGGAAGCTTGACGCTTTCGTTCCTCCACTAATCTCAGTACGGATGGTGGGATTCTCTTAG